>NZ_JBEYJU010000069.1:0-47087 GCF_040703965.1 Streptomyces sp. NPDC006655
ACCCGCGGACGTTGCACTCGCCGCATGACCCCAGCAAGCCCCAATCACCCCAAACCCGACGGGGGTGCCTTGACGAAGGACATAGAGGCACCCCCCCGCCGACCGCCGCGTCCACGGTGGGGGCAGCCCCCGCTGGGACCTGCCTCCCGGCTACATCGACCGGCACTGTGCGAGCCGCTTCTCCAGGAACCTGCGTTCCGCGGCGTTCTCCACCGACTCCAGCGCCCGTTCGTACGCTTCGGCCGCCTCCCGGACCCGCCCCGCGCGCCGCAGCAGATCCGCGCGGGTGGCCGGCAGCAGGTGGTAACCGGCCAGTTCGCCCTCCGCCTCCAGTTCCGCCACCAGGGCGAGCCCGGCCTCGGTGCCCTCGGCCATGCCCACCGCGACCGCGCGGTTGAGCCGGACCACGGCCGAGGGCACGAACCGCAGGAGTTCGCCGTACAGCCCCGCGACGTCGGCCCAGTCGGTGTCGGCGGCGGTCGCCGCGGTGGCGTGACACGCCGCGACGGCCGCCTGGATCTGGTACGGACCGGGGTGGCCGCGGCGCAGGGCGCCCTCCAGGAGCGCCACGCCCTCGTCGATCTCGGCCCGGTCCCACGCCGTGCGGTCCTGGTCCTCCAGGGTCACCAGGTCGCCGGCCGCGTCCACCCGGGTCTCCCGGCGGGCGTCGTGCAGCAGCAGAAGCGCCAGCAGACCGGTGACCTCCGGTTCGTCGGGCATCAACCGGGCCAGCAGCCGGGCCAGCCGGACCGCTTCGGCGCACAGCCCGGCACGGATCAGGTCGGTGCCGCCGCTGGCCGTGTACCCCTCGTTGAACAGCAGGTACAACACGCCGAGGACGCCCGTGGTGCGTTCGGGCAGCAGGTGCGCGGGAGGCACCCGGTACGGGATCCCGGCGTTGCGGATCTTCCGCTTGGCCCGCACCAGGCGCTGCGCCATCGTCGCCTCCGGGACCAGGAAGGCGCGCGCGAGCTCGGGCGTGGTGAGCCCGGCGAGGGTGCGCAGGGTGAGCGCGACCCGCGCCTCGACGGGCAGGGCGGGATGGCAGCAGGTGAAGATCAGCCGCAGTCGGTCGTCCGCCACCCCGCTGTCGTCCCCGTCGTGATCGGGGTCGTACGGCCCCTCGTCCCGCGCCACCGCCGCCTCCCGCAGCTTCGCCGCCCCCACCGCCTCCCGGCGCAGCACGTCCAGGGCGCGGTTGCGGGCGGTCGTGGTGAGCCAGGCCCCGGGGCGGCGCGGCACTCCGTCGCGCCGCCACCGCTCCAGGGCCTGGGCGAAGGCGTCCTGCGCGCACTCCTCGGCGAGGTCCCAGTCGCCGGTCACCCGGATCAGGGTGGCGACGATCTGGGCCCACTCCTCGCGGAAGGCGGCCAAGACGGCCTCCTCGACCTCGTCCAGGGGACTCACTCGGCGTTCACTCCCAGACCGGCCGTACCTCCACCGAGCCGCCGGCGAGCGCGGCGGGGTGCCGGGAGGCGAGCGCGACGGCCTCGTCGAGGTCGGCGACCTCGATGATGTCGATGCCCGCGACGTACTCCTTGGTCTCGGCGAACGGCCCGTCGCTCAGCAGCACCTCGTCGCCCCGCACGCGCACGGTGGTGGCGTCGGCGGCGGGCCGCAGCCGCGCGCCGCCCTTGACGACGTCACGGCTGCGGACCTCCTGGATGTACGAGGTGAAGCGCGGGTCCTCGGCGATCTCGGCGGGGCTGAGCTCCGTGCCGCCGACCGGGGTGCAGATGAACAGCACGTACTTCATGACCGCTCCTTCCGGTCCGCGCCGCCGAGCGGGACCGAGACGTGCTCGTGGGCGATGACCCAGCCGAAGCCGGTGTCCCGGTAGCCGGTGGTGACCCGGAAGAGCCGGTCCAGGGGCTCCCCGGTCACGCGGGTGCCGTGGATCCGGACGAGGGCGTGGCTGAAGCAGCTGCCCTCCCCGGGACGCACCGTGAGCCGGCGCACCTCGCGGTGCACGGACCCCGTGAGGGCGGCGAACCACGCCTCGGCCTGCTTGCGGACCTCGGCGATCCCCGACCGCCCTTCGGCGTCGGCAGGCCCGAAGACCTCCGCGTCGGGCGCGTAGCAGGCCGTCAGCCGGTCGACGTCCCGCTCGCGCGCGGCCGCGGTCAGCTCGGCGTCGATCCGGCGGACCGCCGTCCCGGCGTCCTCCATCGGGCCCTCGTCCCAGAACGGCCGCACCTCCAGCGCTCCGACGGTGGCCACCGGATGCCCGGCGGCGATGCGTACCGCCTCCTCCAGGCTGTCGCAGTCGACGACGTCGAACCCGGCGACGTACTCCTTCGTCTCCGCGAACGGTCCGTCGGTCCGCAGCACCTCCCCGTCCCGCACCCGCACGGTGACCGCCGTGTCCGGCAGCCGCAGCCGGTGCCCGTACAGGCGGGTCCCGCGGCGCACGCCGTGCTCCTCCACCCAGGGTTCGACCGGCGCCATCGCGGAGGCGTCGGCGGTGTCGTCGCCGCAGACCAGCAGCATGTACTTCATCGGTTCCTCCCGGTGCTCGAAAGCTTCCTACACCCCACCGACGAACGGCGCCGGGCGCAATCGACACCACGCCCGAAGGAAATCCCCGAGCGGTTCCCTACGCCGGCGCCCACATCCCGTGGCCCCGGCCCAGGACGCCGTGCGGGTCGTGGACGCTCTTGGCCTCGGCCAGCGTCTCCCACCGGCTGCCGTAGTGCTCCCGCCAGTCCGCGGGGGACATCGGCAGCGCGTTGACCGGGTAGGCGACGGCACCCTTCGCCCGCGCGTACTCGTACGCCGTGCGGTTGGCGGCCACCATGGGGCCGGCCGTGCCGGGGGCCGCCGTGCGCAGCAGGGCGAACAGGAGGACGACCTCCCCTCGCGGGCGGCGGAACAGCGGCGCACGCAGGGTGCCGGTGAGCAGGGGGTAGAGCAGGACCAGGCCGTTCTCGCGCAGGTCCTGGAAAGCGGGGTCGGCGAGGACACCGGTCACCACGGACGCGGCGGTGTCCTCGGGGAGCAGCAGGTTCAGCCAGGGGTGCGGGTACAGCCACTCACCGGTCGTCCGCAGGATCTCCTCGTCGGTGGCGACCCGGTTCGCGAACTCGGCGTAGCCGAGGTCCTCGGTCTCGGCCGAGTCGAAGGACAGACCGCGCAGGAGGGTGCCGTCGTCGGGGGCGCTCGCGCCCCGGTGGGCGGCCACCGCCTCGATCATGTGGGTCCAGCCGCCGGGGGCGGGGCGGACCTGGCCCTCCAGATGGGCGAAGCGCCGGTCCCTGGCCAGCAGGCGCTGGTCGGACAGGTAGCCGTCCAGGCCGGGGTAGTACAGGCAGTACCGGCGGACCCGGTCGGGCGCGGGGGACAGGCGCAGGGTGGCCCGGACGATCACGGCCACCTGGCCGAGACCCGCCAGGACCGCGTGGAAGAGGGCGCCGTGCCGGTCCGGCGAGCAGACCACGTGCTCCCCGGCCCCGGTCACCACCTCCAGCTCCAGCACCGAGTCCGCCACCAGCCCGTGCCGGTGACTCGCGCCGCCGAGACCGCCCGCGCTCAGCACACCGCCGACGCCCGCGCCCAGGTAGTCGGTGAGGACGGGCGGGGTGAGCCCGTACGGAAGGGTCGCCGCGAGCACGTCCCGCCACAGCGCCCCCGCCCGTACCTCGACCCGGTCGCCGGTGACCGGTCCGACGGCGTTCAGCTCACCCAGGTCGAGGACGATCCCGCCCGCTGCCTGTCCCTGCCCGTACAGGGAGTGGCCGCCGGACCGCGCCGCCACCGGGATCCCGTGCCGGCCGGCGTACGCCAGCGCGTCCCCGATCGCGGCGGCGGACCGGGGCCGCAGCACGCCCAGCGGCGGGGAGTGCACGAGACCTCCGAAGTCCGCCGCCGCTTCCCGGAGCGTCTCCGGGCGGGTGTCCAGCAGTTCCACGAATCCGGCGGAGGCAGACACGACACGATCCGACGACGTCACGCGGCACGCTCCCAGAAGGCATCGGTCGACAGTGGCGGCACCCATTCTCGCGGCGGGGGCTTCGCACGGGCGCCGTTTCCCGCAATGCCGCCCGGCGCGACGGAGGGTTTACTCCGGCGAATCCCGGAGAGCAGCGTCTGCGGAACGGTGCCACCCGTGCCGGGCCCGGCGCCTGTCCGTCCCGCCCCCCCACTCGCTCCTCGGAGCGCACGTTCATGTGAGAGGTGTTCTGGTCTGTCCGGCCCCCGCGAGCCAGCAACCCCAGCCGCCGACGCGCCACCCACGAGCCCCGCGCACCGGCCGACGGCCCCACCGCCCACCCCGCCCGCGGCCCCCGGCAGCGCCGCGTCGGTAGCCCGGGGCGGCCCGTCGGCCCCCGGCGACCGCCCCTCGGCCCCCGGCGACCGCCCGTCGGCCGCTCGGGGCAAGCGTGACGCCTACTTCGACAACGCGAAGTACCTGGCGATCGTGCTCGTGGCCGTCGGGCACGCCTGGGAGCCGCTGCGCTCGGACAGCCGTACCGTCACCGCGCTCTACACGTTCGTGTACGCCTTCCACATGCCGGCGTTCATCATCGTCTCCGGCTACTTCTCCCGCGGCTTCGACGCGAGCCCGGCCCGCGTCAGGCGGCTGGTCACCGGCGTCGTCGTGCCCTATGTCGTCTTCGAGGTCGCCTACACCCTCTTCACCCGGTGGAGCGACCACGCCCCGGACCGGGAGATCAGCCTCCTGAACCCGCTGTACCTGACCTGGTTCCTGGCGGCCCTGTTCATCTGGCGGCTGACGACCCCGATCTGGCGCCTGCTGCGCTGGCCGCTGCCCGTCGCGCTCGCCGTCGCGACGCTGGCGAGCGTCTCGTCGTCCATCGGCGGCGACCTCGACCTCCAGCGGGTGCTCCAGTTCCTGCCCTACTTCGTGCTCGGCCTGGCCCTGCGGCCCGAGCACTTCGGCCTGCTGCGCCGGTGGAGCGTGCGGCTGTGCGCCCTACCCGTGGCCGCGGCGGCCCTCGCCGTCGCGTACTGGTCGGTGCCACACCTGGGCTACCGCTGGTTCTTCCACCGGGACAGCGCCCAGCAGCTCGGCGTGCCCGCCTGGTACGGGCCGGTGATGACCTTCGCCACCTTCGGCTGCTCCCTGGTGCTGGTGGCCTGCTTCCTGGCCTGGGTACCGGGCCGCCGCACCTGGTTCACCGCTCTCGGGGCCGGCACGCTCTACGGCTACCTGCTGCACGGCTTCGTCGCGCAGGCCGCCAAGCCCGCCCACTGGTACGACCCGTCCTGGATGCACGGACCGCTCGGCGCGGTCACGGTGACGCTCGTCGCCGCCGTCGTGGTGACGCTGCTGTGCACCCCTCCGGTGCGCCGGGTCTTCCGGTGCGTGATGGAGCCCAGGATGCGGTGGGCGTTCCGGACCGGGGACGGCCAGGACGGCCGAGTGGCCCAGGGCGGCGGGCGAAACGCCGCGCGGGTCCTTCCCGGGAGCCGTTGAAGCGGCGAACATGCCGCACCATGGACATTCTGCTCATCGCCAGCGCGTTCAACAGCCTGTCCCAGCGGATCCACGCCGAACTGACCGACCTCGGCCACCGCGTGGACCTCGCCCTGGCGGCCCGCGGCGCGGACGCCGTCCGCGCCGCCGTCCGCGAACGGCGCCCGGAGCTGATCATCGCGCCGATGCTCAAGACGGCCCTGCCCGACGACGTCTGGCAGCGGCACACCTGCCTCATCGTGCACCCGGGACCGCTCGGCGACCGGGGCCCCTCCTCCCTCGACTGGGCGATCGCCGAGCAGGCCCCCACCTGGGGGGTGACCGTCCTGCAGGCCGAGGCCGCGATGGACGCGGGCGCCGTCTGGGCGAGCGAGCCGTTCGAGGTGGCGCCGGTCGGCAAGAGCGACCTCTATCGCAACGAGGCCGCCGACGCCGCCGTCACCGCCGTCCACCGGGCCGTACGACGGTACGCGGACGGCTCGTACAAGCCGCTGCCGCAGAGTGATCCGGCGATCCGCTCCCGGGTGGTCTGGCGTGACGTCTTCCCACAGGAGCGGCGGCGGATCGACTGGACGGCCGACGACACGGACACGGTGGTGCGCAAGCTGCGCGGGGCGGACTCGCAGCCGGGGGTGCTGGACGAGATCCGCGGCCGGGAGGTGTTCCTGCACGGCGGCCACCCCGAGGGCGAACTGCGCGGCGTCCCCGGCGACTTGCTGGCGACCCGGGCGGGTGCGGTGTGCCGGGCCACCCGCGACGGCGCCGTCTGGATCCCGGAGCTGCGCCCCCGCAGGAACTCCGGCGACCCGGCCCCCTTCCGCCGCCCCGCCGCCGACGTCCTCGCCGACCCGGCGCTCCCCGAGAGCCCCGCCCCGCTGGAACCGGCCCCGGACCGCCGCACCTGGAGCGACATCCGCTACCGGCAGCACGGCGACGTCGGACTCGTCACCTTCTCCTTCCCGGGCGGCGCCATGAGCACCGACCACTGCCGAAGGCTGCTCGCCGCCTATGAGTACGCCCTGGCCCGGCCCACCCGGGTCCTCGTGCTCGGTGGCCGGCGCGACTTCTTCTCCAACGGCATCCACCTGAACGTCATCGAGGCCGCCCCCGACCCGGCCGTGGAGTCCTGGGCCAACCTCAACGCCATGGACGACCTCGCCGAGGCCGTGCTGCGGACCACCGACCGGCTGGTGGTCGCCGCGCTCGGCGGCAACGCGGCGGCCGGCGGCGTCATGCTCGCCCTCGCCGCCGACGAGGTCTGGTGCCGTTCCGGCGCCGTCCTCAACCCGCACTACCGGCGGATGGGCCTGTACGGGTCGGAGTTCTGGACGTACTCGCTGCCCCGCCGGGCCGGAGCGGAGACCGCCCGGCGGCTCACCGAGGAGGCGCAGCCGGTGAGCGCCCCGACGGCCGCCCGGCTCGGGCTCGTCGACCGGCTGGTACCGGTGCCCGCCCAGGACTTCACCGCCGAGGTCGAGCGCCTGGCCGCCGCCCTCGCCGGCACCCCGGACCTCGACCGGCGGATCGCCGCCAAGGCCGAGGCCCGCCGGGCGGACGAGGAGGCCCGCCCGCTCGCCACCTACCGCGCGGAGGAGCTCGCCCGGATGCACGCCCTGTTCTTCGACCCCGAGGCCCCCTATCACGCCCTGCGTTCGGACTTCGTCCGCAAGGTCCCCGGCGGTGCGCGGTGACCCGGCTGCTGGTGGCCGGCGTCGGCAACATCTTCCTCGGCGACGACGCCTTCGGCCCGGAGGTGATCCGCGCCCTGGCCGACCGGCCGCTGCCGGCCGGGGTACGGGTGCGGGACTTCGGCATCCGGGGCATGGACCTCGCCTACGAACTGCTCGACGGCTGGACGGTCGCCGTCCTCGTGGACGCGGCGGCCCGCGGTGAACGCCCCGGCACCCTCTCCCTGGTCGAGCCCGAACCGCCCGCCGGGGCCCCGGCGGCCGCGCCCGAGGCACACGGCATGGACCCGGCGAAGGTGCTCGCCCTCGCCGCCCACCTCGGCGACGAACCGCTGCCCCGCGTCCTCGTCCTCGCCTGCGAACCGGGCGAGCTGCCGCGCGGCGACGAGGACATCGCCCCCGGTCTCACCGCGCCCGTGCGGGACGCGGTCGGCCAGGCGGTCGCCGCCCTGCACGCCCTCGTCCCGGCACTGCTCGCGGATCCGTCGGCGACGCCCGCGTTGGCCCGCCCGGAGGAATCCGCGCCCCCCGTCACGGCCGGTCGCCCGGCGACGGCCACCACGGGCGCGGAGGATCGCTGAGTACCGCCACGGGGCGAACCTCGCCCGCCGCGGCGCCGACGGACCGGGACGGAACCCACCGCTCCGCCGGTCCTTCCCACCCCAGCGACCGAGGAGCGGACCGCCCATGTGTCAGTCGGAGGAGGTCACCCGGGCCGTCCTGGCCAGGAACGACGGCCTGGCCGCGAGCCTGCGCGACGACCTGACCGCCCGCGGGGTGAGCGTGCTGAACCTGCTCTCCAGCCCCGGCAGCGGCAAGACCGAACTGCTCGGCCGGGTGCTGGCGCGGGCGCTGGAGCGGGACGTCCCCGTCGCCGCCTTCACCGCCGATCTCGCGACCGAGAACGACGCGACGCGCCTGGCCCGCTCGGGGGCTCCGGTGAAGCAGCTGCTCACCGACGGGCTGTGCCATCTGGAGGCCCGTCAGGTCCGCGGCCACCTGGAGGGCTGGCTGCCGCCGGACACCGCGCTGCTGTTCGTGGAGAACGTCGGCAACCTCGTCTGCCCCGCCTCCTACGACCTCGGCGAACACCTGCGGATCGTGCTGATGGCGGTCACCGAGGGCGAGGACAAGCCCGTGAAGTACCCCACCGCCTTCGGCTCCGCGCACCTGGTGGTGCTCACCAAGACCGACCTCGCGGGACCGGCCGGATTCGACGGGGCCGCCTTCGCCGACCAGGTACGGCGGGTCAACCCCGGGGTGGAGATCGTCCCCACCTGCGCCCGCACCGGTGAGGGCGTCGACACACTGCTCGACCGGGTGCTCGCCGTCCGGGACGGCGCCCCCGCGCACCGGCCGCCGCTCGCCCCGCACCCGCACGGCCACAGCCACGCCCCGACCGCCTCGTGACCGCGCCCACCACCACGGCGGCCGTCCGCCGGCGCATCACGGTACGCGGGACCGTGCAGGGCGTCGGCTTCCGCCCCTACGTCCACCGGCTGGCCGCCGGCCTCGGCCTCTCCGGCTTCGTCGGCAACACGGCGCACGGGGTGTTCATCGAGGTCGAGGGCGCGGCGGCGGACGTCGAGCGGTTCTGCGGGCGGCTCGCGGCCGAGGCGCCGCCGCTCGCCACCGTGACCGCCGTGGGTGTCGAGGAGCTGCCCGCCACCGGCACGGACCCCGGCTTCACGATCCGGGCCACCGAGCGGTCCGCCCCCGGCCGCACCCTGCTCCCGCCCGACACCGCGACCTGCGCCGACTGCCTGCGCGAACTCGCCGACCCGGCCGACCGCCGCCATCGGCACCCGTTCATCACCTGCACCCACTGCGGCCCCAGGTTCACCATCGCCACCGGGATGCCCTACGACCGCGCGGTCACCACCATGGCCGCCTTCCCCATGTGCCCCGCGTGCACCCGGGAGTACGAGGCCCCGGCCGACCGCCGCTTCCACGCCCAGCCCGTGGCCTGTCCCGACTGCGGTCCCCGGCTGCGCCTGGTGCCCGCCGCGGGGAGCGGAGGGAGAGCGGCTCGCGACGGTGACGCCCTCTCACACGCGCGAGAACTGCTCGCCGCCGGGCGGATCCTCGCCGTCAAGGGGATCGGCGGCTACCACCTGGCCTGCGACGCCTCCGCCGCCCACGCCGTCGACACCCTGCGCACCCGCAAGGCGCGCGGCGACAAGCCGTTCGCCGTGATGTGCGCGGACCTCGCCGAGGCCGAACGGATCGCCGAGATCGGCCCGGCCGAGCGCGCCGCCCTCACCAGCCCCCGCCGCCCCATCGTCCTCCTGCGCCCCAGGCGGGGCGTCAGGCTCGCGCCGGGCGTCTGCCCGGGCAGCCCGCACCTCGGCGTGATGCTGCCCTACACCCCCGTCCACACCCTCCTGCTCGGCCTGCCCGGCGACCCGCCCGGCCCCCGCGTCCTCGTCATGACCAGCGGCAACCGCTCGGGCGAGCCCATCGCCACGGACGACGACGAGGCGCTGACCCGGCTGTTCGGGCTGGCCGACGCCTGGCTCGCGCACGACCGGCCCATCGCCTCGCCCTGCGACGACTCCCTGCTGCGGATCCGCGCCGACGGCACCGAACAGGTCCTGCGCCGCTCCCGCGGATACGCGCCACGCCCGCTCCGGCTGCCGGTGCCGGTGCGGCCCGCGCTCGCGGTGGGCGGTGACCTGAAGAACGCGCTCTGCCTCGGCGAAGGCGACCTCGCCTGGTTCGGCCCGCACATCGGCGACATGGGCGACCTGGCCACCCTGGAGGCCGCCGCCGCGGCGGAACGGCAGTTGCGCCGACTGACCGGGGTCCGCCCCGAACTGGTCGCCGCCGACCGCCACCCCGGCTACCACTCGTCCGCCTGGGCCCGCCGCCGCGGCGCGCGACTCCCCTCTCCCAAGCCGGTGTTCGTGCAGCACCACCACGCACACATCGCCTCCGTCATGGCCCAGGCGGGTTTGGACGGCACCACCCCCGTCATCGGCGTCGCCTTCGACGGCACCGGCTACGGCGACGACGGCACCGTCTGGGGCGGCGAGGTGCTCGTCGCCGACTACACCGGCTACCGCCGCCTCGCCCACCTCGCCCCGGCCCCGCTGCCCGGCGGGGACGCCGGGGTGGCCAACCCGTGCCGGACGGCGCTGGCCCGGTTGTGGGCGGCCGGCCTGCCGTGGGACCCGGACCTGCCCAGCGTGTCCGCCTGCACGGCCGAGGAACTCAGGGTGCTGGAACACCAGGTGCCGAGCGGGGTCGGCTGCGCGACCACGTCGAGCATGGGCCGGCTCTTCGACGCGGTGTCGTCCCTCGCGGGCGTGTGCCACCGCGCGGGCTACGAGGCCCAGGCCGCCCTGGAGCTGGAGGCCCAGGCCTGCCTGGCCTGGGACCTGGACACCGCCGCGTACCCGTTCGGCGACCGCTTCGACCCGGCCCCCGCCCTGCGCGCGCTCCTCACCGACCTGCGGCGCGGCACCCCGGTGCCGGTGATCGCGGCCCGCTTCCACCGGGGCGTCGCCCACGCCGTCGCCGCCGTCTGCCGACGGGCCCGCCGGGACACCGGACTGGACACCGTCGCCCTCACCGGCGGGGTCTTCGCCAACGCGCTGCTGGAGAGCGCGAGCGCCGAACTGCTCCGCGACGACGGCTTCACGGTTCTCCTGCACGGCGAGGTCCCGCCGAACGACGGCGGGCTGGCGCTCGGGCAGCTGATGGTCGCGGCCCACGAACGGCCCGGCCACGAGGGACGGACAACAGCCCGCTACGAGACGGAGTGACCCATGTGTTTGGCAGTGCCCGGCAGGGTTGTGAGCATCGACGACACCGCCGATCCGCTCACCGGCCTCATCGACTTCGGCGGGGTGCAGAAACAGGCGTGCCTGGAGTACGTGTCCGACGTGCGGGTGGGGGAGTACGTGATCGTCCACGTCGGCTTCGCCCTGCAGCGGCTCGACGAGGAGTCCGCCCTGGCCTCCCTCAAGCTCTTCGAGGAACTCGGCCTCCTGGAGGAGGAGTTCGGCGACGCCTGGCGGCAGGCCGCCCAGCAGGCCGAGGGGAGCGAGGCCCGGTGAAGTACCTCGACGAGTTCAACGACCCGCAGCTGGCGCGCCGGCTGCTGGACGAGATCCGCGCCACCGCCACCCGGCCCTGGGCCCTGATGGAGGTGTGCGGCGGTCAGACCCACTCCATCATCCGGCACGGCATCGACCAACTCCTGCCCAAGGAGGTCGAGTTGATTCACGGGCCGGGCTGCCCGGTCTGTGTGACGCCGCTGGAGTGCATCGACAAGGCGCTGGAGATCGCCGGCCGCCCCGACGTGATCTTCTGCTCGTTCGGCGACATGCTCCGGGTGCCCGGCACCGACCGGGACCTGTTCCGCGTCAAGGGCGAGGGCGGTGACGTCCGGGTGGTGTACTCCCCGCTCGACGCGCTCCACCTGGCCGTCCGCCACCCGCAGAAGCAGGTCGTCTTCTTCGCCATCGGCTTCGAGACCACCGCCCCCGCCAACGCCATGGCGGTCCACCAGGCCAAGCGGCTCGGCCTGACCAACTTCAGCCTCCTGGTCTCCCACGTCCGGGTCCCCCCGGCCATCGAGGCCATCATGACCGCGCCCGGCTGCCGGGTGCAGGGCTTCCTGGCCGCCGGGCACGTGTGCAGCGTGATGGGCATGACCGAGTACCCGGAGCTGGCCGAGCGGTACCGGGTCCCCGTCGTCGTCACCGGCTTCGAACCGCTCGACATCCTGGAGGGCATCCGGCGTACCGTCCGCCAGCTGGAGAACGGCGAGCACCGGGTGGAGAACGCCTACCCGCGGGCCGTGCGCGAGGCCGGCAACCCGGCCGCCGTCCGCATGATCGAGGAGGTCTTCGAGGTCACCGACCGCTCCTGGCGAGGCATCGGCCGGATCCCCGGCAGCGGCTGGCGGCTCAGCGAGGCCTACCGGGCCTACGACGCCGAACACCGCTTCGACGTCACCGGCATCCGCACCGAGGAACCCGCCGAATGCCGGGCCGGCGAGGTCCTCCAGGGGCTCATCAAGCCCACGGACTGCGCGGCCTTCGGCACCACCTGCACCCCCCGCACCCCGCTCGGCGCCACCATGGTCTCCAGCGAGGGCGCCTGCGCCGCCTACTACCTGTACCGCCGGATGTCCCAACCTGCGCCCGCGCGCGAGGAGATGAACCCCGTTGGCTGAACAGACCGTGGTCGACCCCGCGAACTGGAGCTGTCCCGCGCCCATCCGGGACCAGCCGGTGGTGGTGATGGGCCACGGCGGGGGCGGCGCGCTCTCCGCCGAACTGATCGAGCAGGTCTTCGCCCCCGCCTACGGCAACGCCCTGCTCGCCGGCCTGACCGACTCGGCCGTCCTGCACCTCGGCGGCGCCCGGCTGGCCCTGTCCACCGACTCCTACGTCGTACGGCCGCTGTTCTTCCCGGGCGGCTGCCTCGGCGACCTCGCCGTCAACGGCACCGTCAACGACCTGGCGATGAGCGGTGCCCGGCCCGCCTACCTCTCCGCCGCCTTCGTCCTGGAGGAGGGCGTGGCACTGTCCGTCGTGGAACGCGTCGCGCGGGCCATGGGCGCGGCGGCCGAGACGGCCGGGGTCACCATCGCCACCGGTGACACCAAGGTCGTCGAGGCCGGGCACGGGGACGGGGTGTACGTCACCACCGCCGGGGTCGGACTGGTCCCCGAGCGGGTGGACATCCGGCCGCAGCGGGCCAGGCCCGGGGACGCCGTCATCGTCAGCGGCCCGATCGGCCTGCACGGCGTCGCCGTGCTGAGCGTGCGCGAGGGGCTGGAGTTCGGCGTCGAGATCGCCAGCGACACCGCTCCGCTGGCCGACCTGGTGGCGACCATGCTGGACGTCACCCCGGAGATCCACGTCCTGCGCGACCCCACCCGGGGCGGTCTGGCCGCCTCCCTCAACGAGATCGCCCGCGCCTCCGGGACCGGGGTGCGGCTCAGCGAGCGCGCCGTCCCCGTGCCGGACGCGGTCGCCAACGCCTGCGGCTTCCTCGGCCTGGACCCGCTCTACGTGGCCAACGAGGGCCGCCTCGTGGCCTTCGTACCGCCCGCCGACGCCGAGGCCGTGCTGGCGGCGATGCGCGCCCACCCGCAGGGAGCGGGCGCCGTGATCATCGGGGAGTGCGTCGCCGAGCACCCCGGGATGGTGGTCGTGGCCACCGGCCTGGGCGGCACCCGGGTCGTGGACCTGCCGCTCGGGGAGCAACTGCCCCGCATCTGCTGACAGGTCCGCCGACGGAAGACCCCGCCCGCGCCCCCGAGCGCCGGCGGGGTCATTCGACGGCGGTGATCTCCAGTTCCCGGCCGCTGCGCAGCTCCGTGGTGGGCCGGTCGCAGCGCGGGCACCAGAAGAACGGCGGCATGCCCACCGCGAACTCCTCGGCGCACGGCCCGCACCAGGCCACCGCGGGCACCTCGTCCACCACCAGCCGGGCACCCGCGACGGCGGTGCCGTCGCGGGCCACCTCGAAGGCGAAGTCCAGGGCGTCGGGGACGACCCCGGACAGTTCGCCGACCCGGACGGTCACCGCGGTCACGCGGTCCGCGCCGTCCGCCCGGGCCCAGGCGTCGGCCTGCTCCACGATCGCGGTCGCGATCGACAGTTCGTGCACGTCCGGCTCACGGATACCGGCGACGGGCGCGCAGGCCCCCGGCGATGCGCCAGATCTTCATCTCGCGCATCATGCTGGGCATCTCGGTGACGAACAGCGCCAGGACCAGCGCGCCCACCACCGCGATCTCCGCGGTCAGCACCCGCTGGGCAGCCGTCCCTGTCCTTCTTCCTCTGGTCTTCACGTGGGGAACTCCCTGTTCTCTCAGGTCCGGTCCGGGGGTCCGGTTCATCCGGGCGGGATGTTCGGCATGACGTCCAGGAGGGCGTCGTGGCGCTTCCAGTGGATGTTGGTCGAGCGCCGCGCGTCGGCGGTGCCGTCCTGGTGGTGTCCGGTCTGCTTCTTGTAGGGGCCCTCGTTGCCCTGGTGCATGCCGGGCACGTGGGACGGGGTGTCGGGCCGCGCCTGGGGGCGGCCGACTCTGATGTTGCCCATGGTGTTCTCTCCTTCCTAGGACCGTTCGGTGAGCTCCTCGAAGAAACGCGCCACGGCCGGCCACATCCGGCCGCCGCCGGACAGGCCCCGCCATTCCCGGCGCACCACGGCGAGCATGCGGTAGCAGTCGTCGACCGGTGCGATCCAGTGGTGGTCGAGGCCGTGCACGGTGTTGACCAGCAGGGCCTCGACATCGGGGGTCAGACCGGCCAGGGGCGGGCAGCCGGCGACCGCCCGCCGCCAGGCCGCCGCGTCCACCTCCCAGCGCATGGCACCCGCCGGGCTCGGCCCCTGGGCGGTGACCGAGCCGTCGGCGCGCGGTACGAAGAAGACCAGGCCGACCGGGACCCCGAGGGCCGCCGTGTCCACCTTCCCCAGGCGGACCCGGCGGGTCGGGATCAGCCGGAACTGCCCGTCGCCGGTGCCCTGGCGGCCGTCGGCGAACAGCACCGAGCAGGGCCGGCAGGCGCAGCGGACCTGGTCCTGACCGGTGTCGTAGAGGTGCGGATGGTCCGCGGCCACCGGGGCGGCGCACAGGTCGCACTCCTCCGTCGGTGCCGTCGGCCGGTGGTCGGCGGCGGAACGGATGAGGCGGGCCAGGGCTCCGTCGACGGTCACCGTGCCTCCTGCGGCCGGCGCAGGGAGTCCAGGGGGACGAAGGCGGGCGCCGGGGCCTCGGCCACCGGCTCCACGCCGGCCAGCTCCGGGGCCGCGGCGAGCACGGCCTCCCGGACCGCGTCGGTCACCTCCGTGGTACCTCCGCCGCACCCCGAGCCGCAACCGCCGCCCGAGGCCAGCCGCACCCGGCCCACCTCGCCCTCCGTCCCGGCCCACTCGACGTCGCCGCCGCGCTCCCGCACCGCCGGGCGCAGCCGCTCCACCGCGCGGGCGGCCCGGCGCTCGGGCGCCTCGGGGTGGATGTCGTGCAGCACCAGGAGGTGGTCGAGGAGCTCGTCGTCGGCGAGCGAGGCGGCCAGCGGCGCGTCCGCCCGGTCGAGGACGCGCGCGAGCGCCTCGCCGTAGACCTCGATGAGCAGACGTACCGCCTCCACGGCCGAGCGGCCGGCCGGCCCCTGGGCGGTCTCCAGGCCCTCCAGGAGGGTGTCGAGGCGCGCCAGCCGGGCCTCGACCGCCGGGCCGTCGAGCCGCCCGACGGCCTCAGCCATGGTTCGCCCCGTACGTCGGCGAGTGCGTCACGGTCAGGGTTTTCCCCTTGCCGGTGTACATGTGGACGCCGCACGGCAGACAGGGGTCGAAGCTGCGGACGGTGCGCATGATGTCGACGCCCTTGAAGTCGTCCGGGCCGTTCTCCTCGAAGATCGGCTGGCCCATCACGGCGTCCTCGTAGGGGCCGGGGGTGCCGAACTTGTCGCGGGGGCTGGCGTTCCACGGGGTCGGCGGGTAGGGGTGGTAGTTGGCGATCTTCTTGTCCTTGATCACCAGGTGGTGGGAGAGGACCCCGCGCACGGCCTCGTGGAAACCGCAGCCGATCGCCTCGTCCGGGACCTCGAAGTCCTCGAACACCTTGGTGTCGCCGGAGCGCACCAGACCCATCGCCTCGTCCAGGAACTGCAGGGCCATGGCCGCCGCGTAGGCGACGAAGTACGGCCGGGCGCGGTCCCGTTCGAGGGTGTTGGACCACTTGGGGATCTTCCACTCCAGGGTGGTCTCCGGCAGGGACTCGCCCTTGGGCAGCGAGATCCGCACGCTGTGCCCGGTGGCCTTGATGTACGGCGTGTCGACGAGGCCGCTCAGCGCGGTCGACCAGAGCCGGGCCAGCGGCCCGCCGCCGGTGTCGAGGGCGAGGTGGTCGCCGGTGCGCCGGTCGAACCAGCGCGGGCTCATCACCCAGCTGTAGTTGCCCTCGAAGTCCCGCTTCTGCGGCACCGGGAGGGTCGTCTGGTTCCACGGGTGGCGCATGTCGACGGGGTTGCCCAGCGGGTCGTGGGTGACGAACGGGTCCTCGTTGACCCAGTCCTCGTAGAACGAGGAGCCCAGCATGATTCGCAGGCCGAGGTTGATGTCGACCAAGTTGTTGGTGACCAGTTCACCGTCGACCACGATGCCCGGGGTGACGTACATCGCCCTGCCCCAGCGGTTCATGTTCTCGTACCGGTAGTCGACCACCTTCGGGTCCTGCCAGGCGCCCCAACAGCCCAGGAGAATACGGCGGTTGCCGACCTCCTCGTAGCCGGGCAGCGCCTCGTAGAAGAAGTCGAAGACGTCGTCGTTCATGGCGACGGCCTTCTTCACGAAGTCGATGACGTGCATCAGCCGGCTGAGGTAGTCGGTGAACACCGTCGGCTGCGGCATGGTGCCGACACCGCCCGGATAGAGCGTGGAGGGGTGCACGTGGCGGCCCTCCATGAGACAGAACATCTCGCGGGTGGTCCGGGAGACCTTCAGGGCCTCCTTGTAGACCTCGCCCTCGAAGGGGTTGAAGGCCTTCATGATGTCCGCGATGGTCCGGTACCCGTGGATGTCACCGCGCGGCGCGGCGGTCTTCTGCGCGCGGGCCAGGACGCTCGGGTTCGTGGCCTTGACCATCTGCTCGCAGAAGTCCACGAAGACCAGGTTGTCCTGGAAGATCGTGTGGTCGAACATGTACTCGGCCGCTTCGCCGAGGTTCACGATGTGCTCGGCGAGCGGCGGCGGCTTCACGCCGTACGCCATCTGCTGGGCGTAGTCGGAGCAGGTGGTGTGGTTGTCGCCGCAGATGCCGCAGATGCGGGAGGTGATGAAGCCCGCGTCGCGCGGGTCCTTCCCCTTCATGAAGACGGAGTAGCCGCGGAAGAGGGAGGAGGTGCTGTGACACTCCACCACCTCCCGGTTGGCGAAGTCGATCTTCGTGTAGATGCCCAGGTTTCCGATGATCCGGGTGATCGGATCCCAGGACATGTCCACGATCTGCGCGGGCTTGCGCCCTTTCTGCCGGGCCTCGGTTGTCATCGGCGTTCGCTGACCTTTGCTGTGGGGGACTGGGGTGGGGGGATTCGCCGTGGCGGGAGCCGTGACGCGTCAGGGGCGCCAGCGCGGGGCGTACCCGCTGGTGAGCTTGCGCTTGTTGTGGCGCCACTTGGGTTCGTGGTTGACCAGTTCGTTGGTGAAGCCGCGCAGCCGGCGGATGACCGCGCCGTACGGCTTGATGGCCAGCGAGGAGAGGGTGCCGCCGGGCGGCTCGTCCATGAACGGCATGAACGCGTCCGGGAAGCCCGGCATGGTGCAGCCGATGCAGATGCCGCCGACGTTCGGGCAGCCGCCGATCCCGGCCATCCAGCCCCGCTTGGGCACGTTGCAGTTCACGACTGGGCCCCAGCAGCCGGTCTTGACCAGGCACTTGGGCGAGTTGTAGTCCGTCGCGAAGGTGGCCTGCTCGTAGTAGGCGGCGCGGTCGCAGCCCTCGTGGACCGTCTTCCCGAACAGCCACTGCGGACGCAGCATGTGGTCCAGCGGTGGCGGGGGAGCGGTGCCGGCGGCGTGGTAGAGCACCCAGACCAGGGTCTCCATGAAGTTCTCCGGCTGGACCGGGCAGCCGGGGATGTTCACCACGGGCAGTCCGCCCTGGGACCGGTAGTCCCAGCCCAGGTAGTCCGCGAGGCCCATGGAACCGGTCGGGTTGCCGGCCATCGCGTGGATGCCGCCGAAGGTGGCGCAGGTGCCGATCGCCACGACCGCCCACGCCTTGGGCGCCAGTTGGTCGATCCAGGTGTTGATGGTCTGCGGCTGGCCCGTCTCCGGGTCGTTGCCGAACGAGGTCCAGTAGCCGTCGCCCTCGATGATGTTCTGGTTCGGGATCGACCCCTCGATGACGAGGATGAACGGTTCCAGTTCGCCCCGCGCCGCCGCCCGGTAGGGCGCGAGGAAGTCCTCGCCGCCCAGGCTCGGCGAGAGCACCTTGTTGACCAGGTTGACCTTGGGCAACCCCGGGATCAGGCCGAGGACCAGGTCCTCGATGGACGGCTGGTCGGCGGCCGTCACGGAGACGGTGTCGCCGTCACAGCTCATGCCCTCGGAGATCCACAGGATGGTGATCTCGTCGAACCCCTGGCGTTCCTCGGCTCGGCTCGGTTCGCCGCCGACGGCGGTGGTGCCGTTTGTGGTGCTCATGCGCTAGGCCTCCGATGGAGTGGGCCCCGGGGACGACGTGGTCGCCGTCTCTGGATCCGGGACGTCGGTGCCCCCGAGCGGCTCGACTTCGTCGGGCCGGAAGTAGTGGAAACGGCCGTACCAGCCGTGCAGTTCGGCCGCCGGGTCGTCGTCCACGGTGACGGCGAGCCGGGTGCTGCCGTCCACGTCGTGGAAGACGGCGGCCACGGTCGCGGTCCGGCCGGCCAGGAACATGTCCTGGGCGTCGGCACCCCGGCCCCGCGGACACAGCCGCACCGCCGAGCCACCCCCGACGCGCACACCGTCGACGAGGATCGTGTCGGTGGCGGGCGAGAAGCCTTCGTCGCCCCCCTCCTGCCACCACGCGGGGCGCGCACCGGGCCGCCCTTCGCCGTCCGTGGACTCGCTGTCCGTGTATTCGCCGTTCGGGTGTGCCGCGGTCCGGGTTCCGGTCGCCGGACGTGTGCCGGCGGCCGGTTCGGCGCTGGGCGGCGCACTGGCGCGCCCGGTGCCGGGGTGTTCGGCGGCGGGGTGGTCTGCGGCGGGGTGTTCGGTGCCGGGGCGGTCGCCCGCGGGGCTCAGTGAGCGGATCGCGCCGTGCAGGCGGCCGAGGACCTCCGGGGGCATGGAGTCCACCCGGTCGAGGATCTCGGCGGCCCTGGCGTCCGTGGCCCGGGCCTCCCGCTTCTCCTCGTCCGTCAGCAGCATCGTGCGCAGGGTGAGGATCTCGTCGATCTCACCGGCGTCGTGCAGGTCCCCGGGGCTCTCCGGGGCCACCTGCGGATGGTCGGGCAGGATGATCGGCGAGGAGAGCAGCAGGGGGGAGACCGCGCCGTCCGCGGGGGAGCCGGCCGGGGGCGGGCCGCCGAGCACCGGGAAGGTGAAGTCGTTGCGGCAGCTCCGGGCCGCCTCCTCGAGATCCGGGCCCGGGTCGATCAGGGAGACGAACTCCGCGCCGTCCGCACCGAGAAGGGTGTGGGTGGCGATCAAGGCGTGGCGCAGGGCCCGGTCCCGGGCAGCGCGCGGCTCCGCCGTACGGCCCTCGTTCGCGGTGCGCACCCGCACCCGCAGCACCTCCCCGCCGAGCCGCTCGGCCACCAGCGTGGTGCTCGCCCGCACCTCCTCGCGACGCCGCACGACCCGCCCGGCACCCCCGGGGAGCGCCTGCGCTTCGGTACCGGCCGGGGCGCCCACCGCGAACGTGTGCTCACCCTCGGCCAGGGCCACGGTGAGGTCCGCCTCGCGTGGCACCGCCTCCTCGAAGGTCAGCTGCACGGTGCCGTCGTCGCACGTCAGCGACTCCACCGGCCGCCCGTCGGCGTCCTCGACCTGCTTGTGCTGCATCTGCAGGTAGCGCACCCGCAGCCGTAGGACCGCACCCGGGCGCCGCACCCGCACCAGGCACTCCGTCTGCTGGTACCAGGAGTCCGCCGAGCCCGACACGCCCGGGCTGACCGGCCCGTCCGCCTCCACCCAGGAACGGGGGAACAGGACCCCGAACTGCCAGCGGGCACGGTTCTTCGGCGAGGACCGCCGATAGGGGTAGAGCAGGTAGCCCTCGTAGAGGACGGCATCGGCGACGGCACTCATGCCCTCGAAGGCCGGCAGAGGACGGCCGGAGCCGTCCACCAGGGCAGTGCGGGACGCTCTGCCGTCGACCATTCCCTCGGCCATGCAGCCTCCTCGGATCCGTGCGCGCGCCCATACCTTCCACCACCGTCACATCGGTCACGCCTGCCCGCCTCTTCTGGCTGAGCGGCGTTGCGCCGGTCGGGGGATGCCGGGGCGGCGGCCCGGTCAGGGGGCGACGAAGAGGGCGGGGAAGCGGGGCGCGAGCCAGGGGCGGCGGCCGTGGGCGAGCACCTGGCCCTTCGCCATCGCCGCCCACGGGTTGCGGCGGCCGAGGGCGATGAGCAGGAAGGCGACGGGTTCGACGACGATCGTGCAGTCCGGGCGGTCCAGCGGCTCTGCCGTCACCCGTACGGCACCGTCGGCGACGGTGACACCGAAGGCGCCGCCGCCGCCGCGCAGCCGGACGGAGTAACGCGCGGTCAGCCCCGCGACGGCCGCGCCGTCCGCCACGATCGGCATGGCCCACAGCAGGAACGGCAGGCACCAGGTGATCCGGTCGGGGTCGAGCATGTCCGGGAGCCCCAGGGTGCGGGCGATGTCGTAGCCGTGGCCCAGCATGTGCGTGAGCAGGTAGGAGCCCAGGACGGAGCGGTCCATCGGGCCGAGCGGGGTGACGGGCGCCGGACCGTCGGCCGCCGCGCGCAGGGCGTCGGCGCAGCGTCCGGCCTGCTCGCTGATCATCGTCGCGAGCGGCCCGGGCCGGCGCTCCTCGAACGCGGCCAGCGACTCGGCGTTGGCCGCCGCCAGGCTCTGCGGCGTGCCGTCGCCGTAGGGGCGTTCCCGGTTCTCCGCGAGGTCGGCCATCACAGCGTTGGCCAGCGCCAGATGGGCCGCGGCCTCACCGAGCGTCCACGTGGATCCGGGTACGGCGAGCCCCGGGTCGCGTGCGGTGCCCAGCACCACCGCGATGTCGTCGGCGCTCTGCCGTATCGCCCGCTCGAGCCCTTCGGACAGCGCCCCTCGGACGTCCTGCCGTGCCACCTGGTCCACCCGATTGCCCCCTGCTCCGTCGCGCGGTACCCAATCAGACGTACGGACGTTACGACAACCCCCCTCGCGCCCGACGCCTGCCCGTGCGTCCTGCCGGGCGAACGGGCCGCTCAGGAGGCGGCGGCCGTCCGTGTCCCTTGGTGGCGTGCTCCCGCCCGGGCCTTCGCCGCGTCGGCGAGGCCGGGCTGGAGCCGACGGGCGGCGTCCACGTGGTCGTCGGTCCAGATGATCCGGATCGCGACGGGGGTGGCCCGCCCCTCCTCGTCGCTGAGTTCGGTGCGGACGGACGCCACGAGCCGGGCGGCGCCCTCCGGCCGCAGCGGCACGACGTCGGGCACCGGCGAGTGGTCGCCGAGGCTCGCGGCGAACTCGTGGTACCAGCCGGTGACCAGGGCCGCGGACCCGAGCACGGCACCGTGCGCGTCGGCCCGGACGGCCTGGACCCGGGCCCGGTCCTCGCCCTGCCACAGGGACACGACGGCGTCGGCGGCCAGCCGCAGGCCCACGACCCCGGTCACCAGCGTGGTCGTACAGGCCAACGACAGGGGTTTGGCGCCGCGTTCGGCCAGGTAGCTGCGGAACGCGTCGTCCAGCCGCCGGGCGGAGGCCGCCGCCGCCCGGCTCTGCGGACCGGGATCCGTCGGGGTGCTGTGGCCGAGGGCGTAGTCGACGGCGTCGCCGAGGTACCG
Source organism: Streptomyces sp. NPDC006655 (assembly GCF_040703965.1). Classification (NCBI taxonomy): domain Bacteria; kingdom Bacillati; phylum Actinomycetota; class Actinomycetes; order Kitasatosporales; family Streptomycetaceae; genus Streptomyces; species Streptomyces sp. NPDC006655. The sequence goes on from NZ_JBEYJU010000069.1 coordinate 21,609, forward strand.
GGCACTGTCGTCGTACGCCTCGGCGAGCGCCCGGTGCACGGCGGCCCGGGCGCCGCGCGGCCAGAAGAACACGGCGACGACGACGCTGACCGCACAGCCCAGCGCGATGTCCTGGACGCGCAGCAGGGCGACGTGCCAGCTGGGGTCGTGACCGATGTTGAACAGCACCACGAGGGTCACCGTGAACGCGGCCTGCCCGGCGGCGAAGGAGACGGCCGCGGGCGCGACGCCGGCGAGCAGGACGGCCACCGGGAGCACGAACCACAGGGCGGTGCCGTGGTGGCCGATCAGCTGCAACAGCCCGGCCCCGATCACGGATCCGGCCACCGTGCCCAGGACGGCACGGACGGCGTTCTGCCCGGTGCTGAGCGCGTTGGAACGCAGCACGGACAGGGTGCCCAGCAGCACCCAGAAGGAGTGCTCGACGCCGGTCACCCCGGCGAGGAACACGGCGATGCCGAGGCCGACGGCGCCGCGCAGGCTGTTGTGCAGCCACACCGAGTCCACCGTGAGGTGGGTGAGGGCCCGTTCGCGGGCGGCGGCCAGCGGGGCGGTCAGCGCGCCCGGTTCCCGGCCGAGCAGCCGCTCGGGCCAGCTCCGCTGCCAGGCGGAGGCCGCCGTGCCGACGTTGTCGGCGATCTGGAGCACGGCGAAGCCCAACTCCTGGGCACGGAAGGACACGTCGAGCGTGGCGATGAACCCGTAGACCTCGGCCGTACTGTCGCCCCCCGGCTGCTCGGCGGGCACCCGCACGGCGGAGCTGTGCTCCATCCCGGTCAGGGCCGCCCGCAGCTCCGCGGCGCGGGCCCGTAGCGGACCGGTGTCGCCGTCGAGGTCGGTGAGCAGGTCACCGGCCGCCTCCAGGACGAGGGCGCCGGCCCGGCGCACGGTGTGGGCGGCCGGATCGCAGCCGGGCGGCTCGTCGGTGTAGTCGGACCGGTCCACGAGCACGGCACACAGCCAGGTGAGCTCGTCGACCAGCCGGACGAGGGCGCGGGAGGTCGCCGACAGGCCGGTGGGCCGGTACGGGGTGGCGTCGAAGGCCGCCCGCAGCTCGGCGCCGGTACGGGCGGTGTGTTCGGCCGCCACCCGGCAGAGATCGGCGTCGGGCACCGGCGGGGCGGTGCCCGTCGGGTCGGTTCCAGGCGGGGTGGTGCCCGTCGGGTCGGTTCCAGGCGGGGTGGTGCCCGGCAGGTGCGGGCCCGGCAGGTGCGGGCCCGGCTGGCTCGGGCCGGGCAGCGAGGCCCGGGTGCGCAGGTACCCGGCGGCGGCCCGGCAGACGGCGGCCGCCGGGGCGCTGAGCGGATCGGCGACCGGCCGCGGCCACAGCAGGGCGACGGCGGGCAGCGCCACCGCCGCCGCGAGCCCCGCACCCGCCAGCCGGTCGGGTAGCTGTGACAGCGGCACCGGCGCGCTGACCGGCAGCACGAAGGCCAGCAGCAGGGCCGTGGAGCTGCCCGCCAGGACCGAACTGACCACGCCCGCGAAGAGGACCAGGAAACCGACCACGACCGTCGCCGCCACGGCCGACCAGATCTCCCGCCCCGCCAGCGTCCCCACACAGATCAGGACCAGCCAGGCCAGCGCGAGCGCCACCTGCGCCCGCAGCCGCTCCACCATCGGGCCGGAGTAGTCGACCAGCAGCAGCATCGAGAACGACCCGAACGCGGCGAAACTGGCCATCGTCGGGGAGTGCAGCACCTCGGTGCACAGGGCGAACAGGGCGGGCATCACCACCGCCGTACGCCCGGCCCGCCGGGTCGCCGCGAGGTCCGGGTCCCTGCGACGCAGCCACGTCAGCCACCGTGGGGCCCGCCTGGACATGCACACCTCCCGCCGGCCCCGGCACGGCCGGCCCCGCCGCCGCACCGCGCACACGACTCATATGCTGCCACCACCGGCCCGTCCGCGACATGCGCAGGGACGTGCCTGCGCCGGGCGGGGCGGGGCCGTGGCCGTGGCCGTGGCCGTGGCCGTGGCCGAGCTCAGCGCACCGGGAAGCCGAACGAATGCCCCTGCTCCTTCAGCCACGGCAGTACCTCGCGCAGCGCGGCCACCGTCTCGGAGCGGTCGCCGCCGGCATCGTGGAAGAGGATCGTCGGGCCGTTGGACATCTCGTTCTTCACGGTGCCGACGATGGTGGCGGTGCCCGGGCGCTCGAAGTCCTTGGAGTCGACGTTCCAGCCCAGCGGGCGCATGCCGTGGGCGGCGGCGATCTTGCGGCTGTACGGAGTGAAGGCGCCGCCCGGGGCCCGGTAGTACAGCGGCCGTACCCCACCGGACGCCTTCGTGATCATGCGTTCGGCGTCCAGGATCTGCTGGGACTGGTAGGCCTCGGACTTCTTGTCCATGGTGACGTCGTGCGACACCGTGTGGTCGCACAGCCGGTGCCCGGCCGCCACCACCGCCTTGACCAGGTCCGGATGCGCCTGCGCCTGTGGGCCGATCATGCAGAACGTGGCCTTCACGCCGTATTCCTTGAGCACCTCCAGCACCCGCGGGGTCCAGACCGGGTCCGGGCCGTCGTCGATGGTGATGTTCACACCCCGGGCGCCCCGGTCCGAGGCGTGCGTGATCTCCACCGACACCGGGGCCGCCTCCGGAACCGTGCGGTGCGCCGAACTCCCGGCGCCCGAACCCCCGGCGCCCCCGGGCCCGGTGACGGGACCGGCCTGCGCGGTCCACAGCGAGGCGGCCACGGCCACCGCCGTGACCCCGAGCGCCCCAGCGACCATCTGGCCGTACCAACCCCGTGCGCCGTGCCGCGCCATGTCCGCCCCGATCCTTCGTTCCGTCGATCCCGTGCACCCGTCAGGACGGACGGCGGCGGGCACCGGATCCGTCCGTTACCGATCGCGGACAATTCCGCGGGAGTTCTGCGACAGGCTCTCTGCGTGATCTCTAACGCCGGGCGCGACGATCGGTGTTGGTCCGGGGGCGACGTGGCGCCCGGCTCGGTGTTCGCCACCCGCCGGCAGGCAACGCCGTCGAGCGGTCGGGGCGCGTCGGCGACCGGCTTGTCGCCCACGGCGCCCGGGCCCGCCGTCAGGGCGCGGGAGTGCGCCCTGCGCCGCCCCCGTCGGTCTCGTGCACCAGCTCGATCGCCCGCCCCAGCGTGGTGAGCCGGTCCGCCACGGTCGCCCCGGCGGGGTAGAGCCGGACCGTGTCCACCCCGGCGTCGCGCCAGACCGCCAGCCGCTCGCGGACCATGGCCTCCGTGCCGATCAGCGTCGTACCGAGCACCATCTCGTCCGTCACCAGCGCGGCCGCGCCGTCCCGGTCACCGCCCTGCCAGCGTTCGCGCACCTCGGCCGCGACGTCGGCCCAGCCCTGGCGGCTGTAGGCGTTGTTGTAGAAGTTGGTGGAGGCCGAGCCCATCCCGCCGAGACTGAAGGCGAGTTCCTTCTTCCGCCCGGCGACCATCGCCCCGAGGGCCTCCTCGTCGGCTGCGAAGGCGACCTCGGCGCCCTGGCAGACATCCAGGTCCCCGCGGGTACGACCGCCGCGCGCCAGGCCCTCGTCGAGGTGCGCGAAGTAGGCGTCGCCGGCGCCCTCGGGCACGAAGCTGGTGCCCAGCCAGCCGTCGGCGACCTCGCCGGTCAGCCGCAGCATGGCCGGGGACAGGGCGGCCAGGTACACCGGGATCTCGTGCTCGGCGCGCATCGACAGCCGCATCGGGACGGCCTCGCCGCCGGGCAGCGGGACGGTGAACTCCGTGCCGGAGTAGGAGAGTCGGCCGCCGTCCAGGACGCGCCGCACGATCTCCACGGTCTCCCGCATCCGCCGCAGCGGCCTGGCGAAGGGGACGCCGTGCAGTCCCTCGATGACCTGGGGGCCGGACGCGCCGAGACCGAGCAGGAAACGCCCGCCGGACAGGTTGGAGAGCGTGACGGCCGTCTGTGCCACGGCTGTCGGGGTCCGGGTGCCCAGTTGCAGCACGCCGGAGCCGAGCAGCATCCGGTCGGTGAGCGCCGCGTAGTAGCCGAGGGCGGAGGGGGCGTCGGAGCCCCACGCCTCGGCGACCCAGCAGACGTCCAGGCCCAGCTTCTCCGCCTCGACGACGAAATCGGCCTGCTGTGACCAGTGTTCGCCGCCCGAGGCCTCGATCGTGGTGGCCGCGCGCATCACGCCTCCGCCCGCTTCTTGATCTCGGCGAGGGTGGCGGTGATGCTCCGCTCGAACTCCCGCAGCCGTACGAAGACGATCTTCTGTTCCTTGTCCGGCATCCGGTCGATCGCCACCGACAGCCCGGAACGCCCCGGCCCCAGCTGCATCCACTGCGACAGCTCGGTGCCGCCGGCCTCGGGGCGGAGCCGGAACCGCCAGACCGCGGAGGGCGCGCCGGGGTCCTGCACGGCCCAGGCGAGAACCGACTCCGGCTCGCACTCGGTCACCTGGGACGTGGTCTCCCACCTGCCGAACGCCTCGTGTTCACTGCGGCCGACGAACCTGGCCCCGACCGCGGGCCCGGTGGCACCGTCGAGCCAGGAGACGGACCGCAGTTCCGCGCTCATGTCCGGCATCAGCTCGATGTCGCTGACCAGCGCCCACACCCTGGCCGGCGGGGCGTCGATCCAGGTCCGTACCTCGACCGTGGGTTTGTCCGCGTAGCGTGCGCCCGTCCACTCCAAGACCGTCGGCCTCCTCGCCGTCAGAGTAACTCCCACTAGAGTTGCGAGATGAGACTCTGCTTGTCAAGGGGGTACTACGGCCTCATTCGGCGCCGAACCGCCGTCGTACCTCCGGCCGCTGCGCGAGTCGCTCGGGATATCCGGGCCCCATCCGCATCGACGTCTCCCCGGCCCGCAACGGCGCCCGGCACTGGGCGCAGACGACCTCGGCGGCGGTGTCGTGGCCGCACGCCCCGTGGTGGAACACCACGGGCACGCCCCGCTCCCCGGCGAGCCACCGGTCGCCCCACGCGGACATCGCCGCGAGCACCGCGAACAGGTCGCGTCCCTTCTCCGTGAGGACGTAGTCGTAGCGCGGCGGTTCCGCCTCGTACTGCCGTTTCTCCAGGATCCGCTCGTCGACCAGGAGGCGCAGCCGGTCGGTCAACGTGTTGCGGGCGATGCCCAGTTCCTGCTGGAACTCGTCGAAGCGGCTGATCCCGTAGAAGGCCTCCCGCACCACCAGGGGCGTCCAGTGGTCACCCAGCAGGTCGACGGTCCGCGCGATCGAGCACGGCCACTTGGCGAACGAGGTCCGTTTCATGTCCTCACGATAGCGGCCCGAACACGAGTCTCACCAAGAAACTCAGCTGACGGCAGTAGTCAGACGGCCGCGTGGACATCCGCGCCCGACGCGCTTTCACTGGTTATGACGAGAGTCTGGGTGACGCGGTCGGCAGCCGCACCCTTCCCGCCCGACGGCGGCGCACCGCGAGACGAGGTGTTCGACCATGAGGATCGAGGGACCGGTCGCGTCGGTGACCGGAGCGAACCGGGGCATCGGCCTGTATCCGGTCCCCTGACGTGAGGTGGAGCCATGCAGACCGACTTCGACGTCGTCGTCCTGGGGGCCGGACCGGGAGGTTACGTGGCCGCGATCCGCGCCGCGCAGCTGGGCCTGCGCACCGCGATCGTGGAGGGGCGCTTCTGGGGCGGGGTCTGCCTGAACATCGGCTGCATCCCGGCCAAGGCGCTCTTGCGCAACGCCGAGGTCGCCCAGCTGATCCAGCACGACGCGGAGAGGTACGGCGTGCGGATCAGCGGGGAGGTGGCCCTCGACTACCGCGCCGCCTACGAGCGCAGCCGGGTGGTGGCCGACGGACGCGTCAAGGGTGTCGGCTACCTGATGCGCAAGAACAGGATCGATCAGTTCGAGGGGCAGGGCACCTTCCTCGACCCGCACACCCTGCAGGTGCGGATGCGGGACGGCGAGACCACCCTCTCCTTCCGCTCCTGCGTCATCGCCACCGGCTCCACCGTGAAACTGCTGCCCGGCACGGTGCTCGGCCGGCGCGTCGTCACCTATGAGGAGCAGATCCTCTCCGACACCCTCCCGGCCAGCCTGGTCGTCGCGGGCGCCGGTGCCATCGGCGTCGAGTTCGCCTACCTGCTGCGGTCCTACGGCGTCGAGGTCACGCTGGTGGAGTACCTCGACCGGATCGCACCACTGGAGGACGAGGAGGTCTCGGCCGAACTCGCCCGCCGGTTCACACGCCAGGGCATCCGCATCCTGACGTCCACCGCCGTGCAGGCGATCGAGGAGAGCGCCGACGGCGTCCGGGTGACCGTACGGCAGGGCGGCGCCGAACAGGTCCTGGAGGCGGAGAAGGTCCTCCAGGCCACCGGCTTCCAGCCGCGCACCGCGGGCTACGGACTGGGCAGCACCGGGGTACGCCTCACCGAGCGGGGCGCCATCGACGTCGACGGCCACTGCCGCACCAGCCGGCCGCACATCTACGCCATCGGTGACGTCACGGCGAAGCTGATGCTCGCGCACACCGCCGAGGCGATGGGCGTCGTCGCCGCCGAGAGCATCGCCGGCGCGGAGACCATGGAGCTGGACTACCGGATGATCCCGCGCGCCACCTTCTGCCAACCCCAGATCGCCAGCTTCGGCTGGACCGAGGCCCAGGCCCGTGCCGAGGGCTTCGACGTACGGGTGGCCAAGTTCCCGTTCACGGCCAACGCCAAGGCACACGGCCTGGGCGACACGGTCGGGTTCGTGAAGCTGGTGAGCGACGCCCGGTACGGGGAACTGCTCGGCGGCCACCTGATCGGACCGGACGTGACCGAGCTCCTGCCGGAGCTGACCCTGGCCCAGAAATGGGACCTCACCGTGCACGAACTCGCCCGGAACGTGCACGCCCACCCGACACTGAGCGAAGCCGTCCAGGACGCCCTGCACGGACTCGCCGGACACATGATCAACCTCTGACGAGCCGGTCCCGCCGCGGTCGCCGTCAGCGCTCGGTCCGCGACGCCAGCCGGTCGGCGGCCTCGTACACGAGCCGGGCGTGCAGTGCGAACAGGGCCACCAGGTCCACGGCGTCCCCGTTGACCTCCCGGTGCACGAACAGGCCGTCGGCGCCCGCGACCGCGTAGGTGGTGAGGGTGCGCACGTCGTCGTCCGGCAGGGCCGGGAAGAGGGTGGCGATCCTTCGGCGACCCGCTGCTCGGCGATCTCACGCACCTGGAGGAAGACGGTGCGGCCGCGGGGTTCGGTGGGGCGCCGCTCCAGCGCGAGCATGAGACCGAGGCGCAGGAAGTCCGGTGCGCGGACCAGGGACCTCGCCACGTTCGCGGCCATCAGGGTGAGCCGTTCCAGCGGGGTGCCGGCCTAGACGCCGGGCAGCTCGACCGCCGCGAGCCAGGTCTCGAAGCTGCGCTCGACGACCGCGGCGATCAGGTCGTCCTTGTCCTTGAAATGCCAGTAGATCGAACTGGCGGGCAGTCCGCACTTGGCGCTGACGGCCGCGATGGAGGTGCCCTCGTAACCGCGTTCGCCGGCGATCTCCACGGTGGCGTCGAGGATGCGCCGGCGCGACTCCACCCCGTTCGCACGCTTCCTGCGTGCCGCCTGCGGCCCGGTCATCCCTGTGCCTCCCCGGAGCCGTCGCGGCCCGGGTGGCGGCCCGCCTGGGAAGCCCACTCCAATTGGAACATCCCTTACAGGATTCCCGGGGTGGGCGCAGCGGTCACCTCCGCGGCCCGCGGGCCGGGTACGCGAGGACGGCGCTGCGGTGCGGCGTCAGCGCGTGGCCGGATGGGGCAGGTCGTGGGCCTCCAGGCTGATCAACTGGTCCGCGGTCGGCGCGGGGAGCTCCGCCACCCGCTGGGCCTGGCGCTCGGTCATCTCCTGGAAGACCTGGCGCGCCGAGCGGCCGTTGCCGAACCCCTCGCCCTTGGGCATGGACTCGAAGAGCGCGAGGAGTTCCGCGCGGGCGGTGGGCGTGAGCTCGTAGCGGTGCTGTCCGGCCTGGTACTCCACGATCGACACCAGCTCGACCGGCTCGTAGTCCTCGAAGAGCAGGGTGCGGCCGAAACGGGAGGCGAGGCCGGGGTTGGAACCGATGAAGCGGTGCATGTCACCGGGGTAGCCGGCGGCGATCACCACCACGTCGTCCCGGTGGTCCTCCATGAGCTTCACCAGCGTGGCCACCGCCTCGGTGCCGAAGTCGTTGCCCGCCAGCGCCGGGGCCAGGGAGTAGGCCTCGTCGATGAAGAGCACCCCGCCGAGCGCACGGTTGAAGGCCGCGGTGGTCTTCGGTCCGGTGTGGCCGACGTACTCGCCGACCAGCGCGGTCCGGTCCACCTCGACCAGATGGCCCCGGCGCAGCAGCCCGAGGGCCTTGAGCAGGCGGCCGTACAGCCGGGCGACCGTGGTCTTGCCGGTACCGGGGTTGCCGGCGAAGACCAGGTGGCGGCTGAGCGGCGGGGCGGGCAGTCCGGCCTCCTCACGGCGGCGGACCGTCTGCATGAGCTTGACCAGGGAGCCGACGTCCTGCTTGACGCGGTCCAGGCCGACCAGTTCGTGGAGTTCGCCGAGCAGGTCCTCCAGGTTCTCCTCCGCCGGCTCCTCCCCGTCCTCGGCCAAGCCGGCGGATCCGGCGGGCCCGGCGGACCGGTCGGCCCTGGCTCCGGGCACGGCGCCCGGAGCGGGCCGGCCGGCCGGTGCCCCGGCCGGGGCACCGAAGACCAGGGGCGTGCCGTCGGCCGTGCAGTCCTCCAGGACCGGCCTGGCCCCGTCGTCGGTGCCCAGCGCCTGAGCGCAGTCCCGGACGCGGCAGTGCCGGAAGACCGGGTCGGCACCCTTGGCGACGTGCAGGGCCGGGAACCCGGCGCGGGTCACGTCGAGCGCGGTGAACGTGCCCCCCGCGCCCTCCGCCAGGAACACGCCGTTCTTGCCCGGCCGGTCGATGCGCAGCCCCGTCACCTCCGGCCGGGCTCCCGTCCACACGACCGCGCCGGAACCCGCGCAGTCCTCCACCCAGCCGCCGTCCACCGTGGCCTCGGCACCCTCGTCGACCACGAGACCGGCCGCGCCCGCACCGCTGATCCGGATCCCGGCCAGGGAGGCGGCACCGCCCTTGGCGATCTGCACCCCGATCTCCCTGGTACCGGTCACCGTCGAGTCGGCGACCGTGCTTCCGGCGGCCGAGTCGATGCCGATCCCGGCGGCCGCCCCGGCGACCCGGCAGCCCGTGAGCGTGGCCACCGCGCGCTCCAGGACGCTGACCCCGGTCATGGCCACGTCGGTGATCCCGCAGTCGGTCAGCTCGACCCGCGCCTCGCCGGTGGCGTGCACACCGTGCTCCGAGCCGCCGCGGACCCGGCAGTCCGCGAGCCGTCCGACGGCCGTACCGGCCAGATGGACCGCGCTGAACGCGCTGCGGTCGATCCGGCAGTCGGCCAGCCGTGCCTCGCCCGAGCCCGTCACCAGCAGCCCGTTGGCGCCCGCGTCGGCCACCGAGCAGCCCGAGGCGCTCAGCCGGGCGGTCTCCTGCACCACCAGGCCGCTGGCGGCCGCCCCGCGGATCCGGCAGTCGGTCAGCTCGGCCCGTGCCGACCCGGTCAGATGCACCCCCGCGGCGCCGGGCGCCTCGATCCGGGTCTCCCCGGCCAGCGCCTCGGTGGAGTCCTCCAGGAGCAACCCCGCCCGCCCGCTCCCGGCCAGCACCGAGTCGGTCAGCCGCAGCCGGGACCGGCCGCGCAGCCGCACCCCGGAACCGGTCGTCCGCTCCAGCCGCAGCCGCACGGCGTCCAGGCTCGCGGTGCCGGACAGCACCACCCCGGTGCCGTCGACGCCGGTGACCGCCGTGTCCTCCAGCCGCGCCCGGACGCTCCCGGCCAGGTGCAGCCCCGCCAGCCGGGCGCCCTCCACCCGGCAGCGGCGCAGCACGAGGGCCGTCGTACCGCCCTCCTCGTCCTCCGGGCCCTTCACCTGCACCCGGCCGCCCTCCACCGAGCACTCCTCCAGGACCAGCCCGGCACCGGGCGCCACGCTCACGGCGGGCAGCCCGGCGTCCGCACCCCACACGGTGAGGTTGTGCAGGGCGCAGTCCGGTCCTTCCACGGTCACCGCGGGCGCCTCGCCCGGCGGTGCCGCGATCACCACGCTGCCCCGGCCGTGCTCCGCCGTGAGCACCACGGCACGGTCGAGGACCAGGTTCTCGGTCCAGGTGCCGGGGGCGATCACCACCAGGTCCCCGGGGGAGGCGGCCCGTATCGCCTCGCCGATGGTCCGGTAGGCGCCCCGGCCGCCCTGGCCCTTGGGCGCCACGGTGTGGCGGGTGGTCATCTGCTGTCCTCAGTCCTCGGTGGTCGCCGCCGCCCGGTCAAGGCGCCTGATAGTACGCGGGGTTGATGCTCGCACGGTACGAACCGGTCAGGTACAGCGACTGGATCGACTTCTCGAAGATCTTGAAGGGTAGCTGGATCCAGAAGTCGGCGAAGCCCTGGCGGTGGAAGAGCCGGCTGCCGGCGCTCATCACGAACACGTTCTTGACGAGCCCGGTGGTGGCGGCCGTGGTGACCGAGGCCGCCGCGTTGATCCCGCCCTCCCAGACCGCGTCCCCGCCGTGCAGCTTCACCGTCTGGCCGTCGGCGTTCGTCACCCCCCACACCGCCGCGTTCATACTGCCGTTGACCCAGCCCGAGAGCGCGCTGCTGAAGACACCGAACGAGTAGTCGTAGATGCCGCCCCGCCAGCGGGTCGGCGTCTCGTTGCCCGCCCACTCGTTGACCCAGGTCTTGTCGTGGTTGAGCGGGCGGCGGGTCCACGGCTTGCCGCCGTCGATGTTGGCGACGCCGGCCTTGAGCGTGCCCAGCTTCTCGAACCCGAGGGCCCGGTTCTCGTGCACCGCCGTGCTCAGACCGGTTTTGACGCCCGCGCCGACCGCCGCGTTGGCGAACGACTTGAGCGCGTCCTTCCCGGTGAACTGCTTGTGCTGGACGGCCGCCACGATCCCGTTCACGGCGAGGTTCGCGCCGAACTCCAGGATGAACTCCTGGCCGAACTCCAGCGCCGCCTTCTTGGCCACCGTCCGCCAGTACGGCTCGTAGCGCGCCTCGCGCAGCGCCGCGTCGCCGTTCGGCACGAGCGTGCCCGACCAGGGCATGCGCTGCGCCTCCCGGGTGGCACGACCCCAGCCGCGGATCTCGGTCAGCGGGCCGCGGAAGTCGTACTCGTTGCCCACCAGGCGCCAGCGGTTGAACGTGTCCCGCTCGAACACCAGGCCGCGCTCGGTGCGTTGGGCGACCAGATCGCCGTTCCCGCGGTAGCGGTTCCACTGGCCGCGCCAGGCGTCGGTCTCCAGGAACCCGCCGCCCTCGGCCTTGCGCTCGCGCACCACGCTGCCGTGGTCGAACTCCTTCCAGACCGAACCGGCCGGGTTCTGCTGGGTGACCGTGGTGCTGTAGGCCCGCACCCGCAGCGGACCGCCGTTGTGCAGGGGGGTCTCGCGCAGCACGACGGGCGGTGCCTGACCGGGACCGCGCAGCTCGTCACGGAAGTGCCGGGCGCCGTCCGTCCACCGGTCCTGCCAGGCGCGGCCGTTCCACCACCGGCGGACCTGGTTGCCGTCGCCCACGTCGATGACCGTGCCGTTGCGTTCGTGGGCACGGGCCTGCCAGGTGCCCTGGCCGTCCCGCCAGGCGTCGACGTACCGGCCCGAGTCGAGCATCCGGCGCTCCCTGACGAGGTCGCCGTTGCCGTCGTAGTCCCGGTAGGAGTCGTCCCAGGGGAGCCGGGAGTCGTGGGAACCGCGGAAGAACTCCCTTCGGCCGCTGCCGACTTCGGCGCCCTGGGCGTCCAGTTCACGCCAGGTCCAGCGGCCCGAGCCGGCCCGGCCGGAGCCCTGGATCACGTGTCCGGCGGTGCCGTCCGGGTTGGCGTGGCTCTGCCCGACGAGGTTGCCGTGCGCGTCCCGGTCCACCCAGGTGCGGTCACCGGTGAACTCCCGCACGAACCCGCCGGGCCGCCCCTCACGGACGGTCCGGGTGGTGCCGTCGGCGCCCTGGTGGACGTCCTCCCAGAGCCTGCTGTCCGGATCGGCCACGAGCGAGTGGCGGTAGCCCCGCAGGTCTCCGGCCTGCCAGGGCACGTCGGTGGCGTCGGCCGGGGCGTGCGCGGGGCGGGCCGCGTGGTCGCCCACCTTCAGGGACGTGCCGTCGTGCAGCTTCCCGCTGAACCGCGCGAAGGTGCCGTCGGCGGCCAGGTCCAGGGCGCTGCCGTCCATCGCGACGTAGCGCACCCCGGAGGTGGTGGTGCCGTCGCCCGCCTCCTTCGTCCACGTGAACAACTGGTAGGTGTCGTCGCCCCGGACGTGGGCGTACGGCGGCCGGGTGTGCTCGGCGCCGGCCAGCCAGCGGGTGCGGACCCAGGTGGGCGGGCGCTGCTCGCGCCAGCGGTCGGTGGTCAGGAAGCCGTCGCCGAGCGGCTCCCGCTTGCCGACCTCCTTGCCGTGCGGGGAATGCCGCTCCCAGGTGGCGCGGAGCGACCCGTCGGCCGGGTCCATGGCGTGTTCCTGGTACTGGCCGGCCCGCTCGGGCCATTCGGCCATGCCCCACTGCCGCTGGGCGATCCGGCCGTCCGCGGTGCGGTCGGTCCAGCCGCTGCTGACGCGCTCACGGGTCCGCGGGCCCGAGGCGATCACCTTGCCCTCGCCGTCGTGACGGTGCCAGGTCCAGCTCCCGTCGCCGTTGTCGACGCCCAGGGTGTGGCCGGTCCGGCCGTTGAACTTCTGCAGCCCGTCGCGGTACTCGCGCACCGTGCGGCCCCGGCCGTCGGTGTCCCGCCAGCCGGTGCCCGCCGTGTCGTAGTGCCTGCTGCCCGTGCCGACCGGGGTGCCGGTGTCGTCCCAGCGGACCCAGTGGGTACGGGGGTTGGTGCGGGCGAAGCCGATGGTGTCGGTCCGGCGGAAGGAGTCGACCACGTCACCGGAGGCACCGGGCAGTACCCGGCGCTCGAAGACCGGCACCTGCTTCTTGGTCGAGCTGAGCAGTTTGACGTGGCCGCCCGCGGCGCCCGACAGGTCGGCGGTGCCGCGGTGGAAGGACCCGGCCGTCACCGGCGCCCCCGCCCTGGTGGTCCGCTCCCAGGTGCCCGCGGCGTGGTCGACGACGTACCGGTGGTCCGTGCGCCGTCCCTTGTCCAGGACGTTGAAGCCCTGCCGGGTCACGCTGCCGTCGGCGGCCAGGTGCACGAACTCGCCGTGCCGCGGGCTGGTCCGGTCCTCGAACGCGATCCGGGTGGTGCCGTCGGGGCGCCGGACGACGTCCCAGTGCGCGAGCCTGCCGCCCGCCGCGTCCTCCAGCCAGGCGGCGGGATGCGCCGCGGTGGGCGGATGTGTGACGAGGACGCGTCCGCCGTGGCCCGCGGGCAGCGGGGTGCCGGTGGCCCGGACGGCGCCCTGGCCGTCGTACCGGGTGAACGTCCCGTCGGCCAGGGTGGTTTGGTGACCACCGCCGGGCATCGGGACGGTCTCCTGGACGAACCGCCCGGTGTGCTGGTCGAAGACCTGCCGGCCGCCGCCGGGGCGGGCGATCTCGATGCGGCCGGCCGGGTCGAAGGTGACCGCCCGCGCCGGGTCCACCGCGAAGGCGTCGTCCAGCCGGCGCGCGGCCGCCCCGAGCGGCCGGTCGAGGTGCCCGGCCGGTGTGCCGTCCCGTCCGGTCAGCCGCAGCCCGTCGCCCGTGAAGTCGCCGTTGGGCGCGAAGGTGCGGTGCCCGGTGTCGTGGACGGTGCGGAAACCGCCGTTGCCCGGGAGCGCGGTGACGGTGTCGGGCAGCCCGTTGCCGTCGGTGTCGGTGAGACGGTGCCCGCCGGTGCCGTCCGGCTCGGCGAACCGCGTGCCCCGCTGCCCGCCGGCCGGGTCGGCCAGCGCGGTCGATGTGCTCACCGGGCGGCCCTGGGTGTCGTACAGCACGGACTCGCCGGTGACGTCGTCGATGGTGCGCGGCCGGTTGCCGCCGACCGCGACCACCCGCTGTCGCAGCGGCTGCCCCGCCGTGTCGGTGAGTCGGTGACCGCCCGCGCCGTCCGGTACGACGACCCGGCCGCCGCGCGCGTTCGCCGCCGGGTCGAACAGGGCGAGGCCGGTGTCCCGGTAGCGGCCGTCGGCCGTGAACCTGCTGGTCGCGCCGCTCGTCTCGTCGGTCACCCGGAAGCCGGAGCCGCCGGGCAGCGCGGTGACCGTCTGGGGCTGCCGGGCACCGGACCCGTCGGTCAGCGTGAAGCGGCCCGAGCCGTCGTCGGCCAGGAACCGCTGCCCGCGCGTGCCCTGCGGGTCGGTCAGCGCGACACCGGACTCCTGGAGACGGCCCCGGCCGTCGTGGCGTACGGACATCCCGGTCGTCCCGTCGGTGACCCGGACGCCGTTCCCGTCACCCAGAACCTGCACCCGCAGGTCCAGCCGGTCGCCCGCCAGGTCGGTGACGTGGGTGCCGGCTCCGTCGGTGACCCACACCCGGTCGGTCGCGGCGGGGACGCCGTCCCGGCCGGTGAGCTGGACTCCCTCGTCGAGCTGGAGGCCCAGGGCGTCCACACGACGGGTGACGCCGGTGTCGAGACGGGTGATCCGCGTGACGTCGCCGGGCAGCGGGAAGGCGGTCAGCCGGTCCGCTCCGGGGCCGTGCACCGCCAGGGCCTCGCGCGCGCCGTGGCCGTTGATGTCGATGTGCAGACGCAGCCCCGTCGGCCTGCCGTCGGCCCCGCGCAGCGGCATGTCGTAGGCGATCCGGTCGCCGTTCGCGGTGTAGGTGTCGACGGTGGCCGACGGAGTGTGCCGGACGTCGAAACCGCCGTCCGGCCGGGCGACGACCGTGCGCGTCGGGTCCGGGTGCGACTGCTGGTCGACCACCCGCAGCGTCACCGTGCCGTCCTGGCCGGCGCTCCGCTCGATGGTCAGGCCGTTCGGCCCGCTTGTGCCCGAGTTGTTCAGATCGATCCGGTGGACGGCGGGCGGGGCGGTGTCGGGCAGCGTGTCGTGCTTGCCCGCGCCGAGCCTCGCGCCGCGCCGGGTGGCCCCGATCTCGATCTCCTGGATCCGGGCCTCGATCTCGGTCGGACGGACACCGAGGTCCTCCAGGTTCGTGTACGCGGTGCGGAACCGGTCCTGAGCGGCGATCAGTTCGTGGTTGAGCTGAACGTCGTATTCGCTGACACCCCGTGAGGTGCCGGCTCCGCCCGGCGCGGCGCGCAGATCCTCGACCCGGTTCAGTTCGACACGGGCGGACGACAGCTCGACCCAGGCCTCGCGGAACGGCCGGCCGTCGCCGCCCAGCAGCTCGTCGAACCGCGCCGAATCCTCCGCCCACGGCGTCTGCCCGGGCTGCCGGGAGGGTACGGCCGGGCCCTTGCCACGGTTCGGCCGGACCGGTGCGGGTGCCGGCGGGGTCGTGTCACCGTCCGGCCGGGCCGGTGCGGCGAGGGTGGCGTCGCCGGTGTCACGCAGCGACGGGGCGCCGTCCAGCAGGCTCAGGGCGTCACTCTGCCGCTGGGCCCGCGCCGACCTGACCATGCCGTCGAGCATGGCCTGGAGCCTGGTCCCCGTGTGCGGGGTCGTGCCGCCGGCGGCGAGCGCGGCACGGGTACGGCCGGCCAGCCCGTCCCCGTCGCCGCCGAGCCGCCGGAAGTCGTCGAGCAGCCGGTAGGCGTTCGCCTCGGCCCGTACCTGATGGAGCAGCTGTTCCACCCCGGTCCGGCGGACCGAGTCCGGGCGGTCCCGCAGGAAGCGCCGGGCGGCGTCGGCCAGGTTGTCGAGGGCCTGGGCCCGCCGCGCCGGCTGGTCGGCGGGCACGTCGTGGAAGGTGGCGAGGGCACGGTCGACGTACCGGATCTGCGAGCGGGCGCGGATGCCGTTCTCCCGGTACGTGCTACGGCGGAAGGCGGCCCGGTCGAGAAGGTCGGGCGCGGCCGGGTGAGCGGTACCGGGTGCCGTCGTGCCGGTGGTGTCGCCGGTCCGCCGGGGCGGCCCGAGCACGTCGTCGAGGACGGCGTCACCGAGCGGTCGCGGGGTCCGTCCGCCGCCCGGCGGGGTGTCGTCCCGCGGGGGCGTCGAGGCGAAGTCGCCGTCGCCGCCACGGTGCGGGGCGGCCGGGTGGATGTCGTGGAGATGTGTGGCGGACGTGTCGGTCTCGGTGGGGTGGGGCGGGGTGCTGTCGGTTTCGGTGGGGTGGGGCGGGGTGGTGTCGGTGTCCGCGAGGTGGGGTGTGCGCGTCTCGGTGTCGGGGAGGTGCGGTTCGGGTGTGTCGGTCTCCGGGAGCCGGGGCGCAGGCGTGTCGACGTCGAGCGGGTGCGGCCGGAAGGTCTCCGTCTCCGTCCCGGCGGGACGGTGCGGTGCGGTGGCGCCGGAGAGGTGCCGCGGCGAGGTCTCCGCGTCGAGGGGGTGCGGGGCGGCGCCGTGGTCCGTGGCAGGCGGGACGGTGGTGTCGCCCTCCTTGACCACCGGCGGGGCCGTCTCGGCGTCGACACCGTGCGGTGCCGGCGCCTGCGTGCCGGTGCCGTGCTGCGCAGGGGACCGGGTGTCGAGGTGGTGGGGTGCCGGGGGCGTGGTGTCCGGGCTGCGGGGCGGGCGGCCGTCGCCGGTGAGCGCGGGGGACGGGTTCGTGTGGACGTCGGTCGCACCGGACGCGGACGGCGCCGTCGTCCTGGTGCCGCCACTCGACGGCAGGAACAGGCGGCGGCCCTCGTCCGTGAAGTGAAGGCCCGCTTCGTCACCGTAGACCAGGTTCGCCCTGGACAGGTGCTTGAACGCCTTGTCGAAGGCGTTCCTGCCCAGGTCGACGGCGGCCGTGGTCTGCGCGCCGACCTTGGAGTCCGGCAGGGCGCGGAAGCCGTCCGAGTTGGCGAGTGCCCGGACCATCTTCTTCATGGGGTCGGTGATGCCCGGCACGGCCTTGAGGGTGGCCTCGGCCGACTGCGGAAGCAGGTTGAGGTCGGGGCCGTTCACCGGAGCGGCCGACGAGGAAGCCGCGGCGCCCTGGCTCCGGCCCGGCCTGGGCTGCGTCCTCGCCGCGTCGGTGTCCGGCCGGCTCTTGAGGGCGTCGATACGTCCGTTGATGGTGTCGAGAAGCTTCGTCCGCTCGTCGAGCAGCCCCTTCGCCATCTCCTTGCGGGCGCCCTCGGCGAGGTCGTGGAACTGCTGCGTCAGCTTGACCGCCTGTTCGGCCAGGGGCTGCGCCTTCCTGAGGTTGTAGCGCTGCGCCTTCACGTCCTTGACGTCGGCGTTGTCGGCCTGGCGCACCTTCGCGGACGCGTCGTCGAACGCCTTGCCCGCGGCCCGCGCGGCCGGGTCCACCGTGCCGTCGGCGAGATAGCGTCCGTCGCCCTCCGGGTCGTGGACCTCGAGCGGCTTCGGCCACCGGGATTCGACCTGGCTGGAGTACGGGTTGATCGGCAGCCCGGAACCGAACTTGGCCTCGGGCCGGTACAGCTTGGAGACGACCGCGCCCATCTGCTCCGTGCCCTCCTCGCCCTGGGCGGCGAGCCTGAGGACGTCGTCCTTGAACCCGCCGCCGATCAGGTGCACCTCGCGCACCACGGACAGGGCGAGCGCCTCCTGGACGTGCGCGCCGTGGAAGACCTCCTGGTCGAAGGAGACCGTGCGGGAGCCACCGCCGTCCGGATACCTGTACGTCCAGCGGGCCCGCTTGCCCATCTCCTCGAAGCCCTTGTCGTACGCGGCGCTTCGAACGGTGTCGTCGCCGAACTTCAGGTCACGCATGGTCTCGCGGTCCAGCGGATGCAGCTGGTCGTGCAGCGACACCCAACCGCCCCGCTCCTCGAGGACCTTGGCGTCGAAGACGAGCGTGGTCGGCCCGTACCGGGTCGCCATCGGCTTGTCGCCGGCCTCCATCCGGAAGAAGACGAAGTCGTCGTTGCCGAGGTTGGAGGTGTTCTTCCCCGAACTCTTCCCTGAGGCGAGGAACCTGATGCCCCGTCGGGTCAGGTCGCCCTGTGAGGACATCACACCGCTGTTGGCGATGGCGTGGTAGGCGGGAGTCGCGTGCTTGATGCGGTAGGGCAGGTTCCGCAGGCCGGTCAGCAGCTTCTCGAACTGTGCGCGCTCGGCAGGCGGCAGGCTGTTCAGCAGCTCGTCGACGTCCCGGCGCAACTGCGTGATGTTGCGTTCGGACAGCTCCCGCACGAAACGCGTCTTCTGCGGGTCGGAGAGCTTCTCGAAGTCCTCGAACTCGGGGAAGACCTTCCTCCACTGCTCCTGCGAGCCGGGCAGCTCGGCCTTCCACTGGTTTCCGGTGTGCACCTCGGCGTACGCCTTGTTGCTGCGGAGGTGGCGGGCGATCTCCGGCATGTCGCGCCGGAGACGGGAGACCGAGAACTCCGTGCCGTGGAAGCCCTTCAGGGTGATGGAGTCGCCGGGCCCCGCGGCCTTGACGGCGGCGTCGACCTTCCTGGCGAGCTCGTGGGCCACGGTGGAGACGGGGGCGTGTTCGTTGCGGAGGGTGTAGACCCCGCCCAGCTCGGCGGCGTCCTTGACGAAACCCTTGAGGGAGGCGTCGAGGTTGTCGGCCGCCTTGTCGAGGGCCTGGGCGACGCCCTGGAGTTCCGGCAGGGACTTCTCGCCCGACGCGACCAGGTCCTCCAGCCGCTGGGTGAGCCCGCGCAGTTCGAGTGACTGCTCCTCGATCTCCTTGCCGGTCCTGATGAAATGGTCCGCGTCGGCGGCCTCGGGCGCGCGCCGGGCCTGGGCGTCCAGACTCAGGGCGTGTTCCTGGAGCCGCAGGGCGCGCTGGATCTCGCCGGCGCCGGCGAACTGGTCGACCAGCAGGTTGAGGTCACGCTGGGAGAGCCGGCCGTCGGTCAGCGCCTGCGTGATGTCCCCGTCCAGGCGGCCCGCGATCCGGGAGGCCTCCTCGTTCGCCTTGTCCAGGGCCGCCTGCAGGGCCGGGCGCTGGTCGGTGCCGGCGTTGACGTTGGCGTTGGCGAGTTTGCTCTCCGCCTGCTGCACGCCGCGCTGGGCCTCGGTGTGCTCGCCGAGGGACTCGGCCAGTTGTTGCGGAGGCGTCAGCGGGGCGGTCGCCTCCGTCTCACTGTGGAGGGCAGGAGCGGAGTGGGCGGGCGGGGGAGTCGCGCCGTCGGCGGGCAGGGCTGTGCCGCCGAGCGCGCGGGGCCGCTCCTTCAGACTGAGCTGCCGCAGGGCGGAGAGGTCGGCCTCCATCCGCACCGGGTCGACGCCCAGGTCGGTCAGACGGGTGTGGGTGGCGTCGTACTGCTGCCGGGCGGTGTCGACCCTGTCGTGGGCGCGGATCTCGGCGACGGTGGGGCCGTTGGAGCTCCCCGCGGGGCCGGTGTGCGGCAGCAGGTCCTCCTCGGCCCGGCCCAGGTCGTACCGTGCCTTCACATGGTCCCGCCAGGCGTCGCGGCGGGCCTGCCGCAACGGGTCGTCCGCGTGGCCGAACAACGCGTCGACGCGCTGCCCGTCCCGGAACCAGGCCTCCTCGATCTGGGCCGGGGTGAGCCGGGTTCCCCTCCCCGGCAGCTCCTGGCCACCGCCCGCGAGCGGGCTGTCCGGCCGCGGGGCGGACGTCGTGCCGGGGGTGCCGTGCGCCGTGCCCGGGACGGCCGTGTCGGTGTGCGTGGCGGAGTGGGCGGGGCTCGGCAGTTCCCTGCCCCAGGACGCGGGCGTCGGCAGGGAGCTGAGCAGTTCGTTGTTGTGCAGGACGTGGCCGCGCAGGTCGGCGGCGAGGTCGTTGAAGCCGGTGCCGCTCCACTCCCTGCTGAAGGCGCGGTCGCCGCCGGTGATCGCTACGGAGACCGCGTCGTCGTCGACCTTGTGGGTGACGGTGATGGTCATCTCGTCCGCGTAGCCGGGCCGGCCGACGGTGAACGTCTTCACGTGCGGGCCGTCGCCGCCCTCCCGTACCACCGCGTCGGCGAGGCCTTCCCAGCGGCGGATCGCGTCCTGCCCGAAGGCGTGGCCGAAGTCCTCGAACGCCTCGCCCGACGCCAGCCCGTGCCACTTCTCCTCGATGAGCTTCGCGAGCTGGTCCTCCGGGATCTGCTCGGCGCGCACCGGAACGACCGTGATGCCGTCCTCGACCCGGGCCGGTCCGGTCCGCACCAGCCGGGTCGGCGAGAGGGTGATCTCCCACTGGTCCTGGTTGAGGGCGACGGCGTCGTCGGCGGCCTTGGTGTATCCGGGCGGGTAGGCCATGGCGAGCCTGCCGTGGTCGGCGGGGACGTCGATCTCGAAGACCACGCGGTTGCTGTTGACGCCGTTCTTCGCCCACTCCGCCTGGAAGGCACGGTTGTTGGAGGTCGAGGCGGGCAGCCGCTCCACGAACACGTCGGCCTGCGCGGCCCGCGGGTCCATGGACACGCCCCGCCACACGGTCATCCGCTGGTTCGGGCCCTCGAACATCAGGTCGCCGGCGACCTTGTTGAACTGCTTGACCCTGCCCACCAGGCCGGGGTTCGCCTCCAGGGCGCTCGGGTTGACGAAGCCGCCGTACCCCTTCTTCGAGGTGAAGGCACCGCCGATGACGCCCTGCATGAACAGCTTGACCTCGTTGTCGGCCGCGGCCTTGCCCAGGTGGCCGCGGGCGGCGTGCGCGGCGGCGTCCCAGCTGTCCGCGGCCGCCCCGGTGAGCTCGGCCGGGCGCGCCGGCAGGGGGACCTGCGCGGTGGCGGAGTGCAGCAGCTCGCCGGTGGAGCGGCTGTAGACGTGGTTTCCGGTGCCCGAGGCGACGACGATCTCGTGCTCGCCGTTCAGCCTCGCCGGCCAGGTGCCCGTGCCGTCCGGCACGGAGCCGACCGACTTGCCCGCGACCTTGACGCTCATCCCGCCGAACGGGCCGTCGCCGAACCGCACGGTCTCCTCGGCGAGCCGGATGCCGCCCAGCCGCTTGAAGGTCCAGCTGTGCACGACGGTGCCGCCGACGGCGTCCAGCTGTCGCACGACGATGGCGGTGCCCTGCTTCTCCACGGTGAACAGGCCCGACTCGACGGCGGCGCCGTGGAGTTCGGGCGTGCCGGTGCGCGGGGCCCTGACGGCGAGTTGGTGGTCGCCGGGGACCCGGACGACGTCGGGCTTCTTCAGGATGTCGTCGAAGGGGTCGGTGAAGGCGTCGCCGTGGGGGCTGGAGCCGGACGGCGGGTCGATCGTGAAGCGGGGCCTGTCGACGGAGTCCACGAAGTCCACCTGCGCGCCGCTCAGGTAGGGGGCGCTCATGCGGTCGGTGACGACCTTGACCCCGTCGGTGTCGTTGCGGACGGGGCCGAGGGCGGACTCGTCGACGTGCAGCTTGTACTTGTCGGACGAAGTGGCGGCGCCCTGCGCCGTCGAAAGCTCCGGGGCGTGCCCGGCGGTGCCGGAGGACGAGCCGGCCAGGCCCTTGTCGGCGTCGGTGTGGGCGGGCGTACCGGCGAGCGCCGGGGCGTCGCCGCCGCGGGCGCTGCGGCCGGTGTCCACGAGGTCGAGGGCCGAGTGTCCGTGGCCGCCGCCCGGGGCCGGGCGCCCGGAGCCGCCGACGGGGGCGGGGGAGGCCGGGTCGTGCGGGGAGGGGGTGACGGGGAGCCGGTCCGGGGTCGTGGGCGTCGTCACCGCGAGCCGGTCCGGTGCCGTCGTGTTCACCGTGAGCCGGTCCGGTGTCGTCGTGTTCACCGTGAGCCGGTCCGGTGTCGTCGTGTTCACCGTGAGCCGGTCCGGTGTCGTCGTGTTCACCGTGAGCCGGTCCGGTGTGACGGGGCTTGTGGTCAGCCGGTCCGCGGTGGCGGGGTTCGGCGTGAGCCGGTCCGGGGTGGCCGGGTTCGTGGTCAGCCGGTCCAAGGTGGCCGGTGTCGTTGCCGGTGCGTGGTGCGGCAGGTGCTCCGTCGGGGTGCCTGGGTGCGGGGAGCCGGGGCTGTGGACGAGTTCGTCGAGGTGGAGCCGGGTCTGGTGGGCCGACAGCGCGCTGGTGGTGCGGTCGGCGAGGGTGCTGCCGGTACCGGGGGCCACCGGGGTGGAGGGGGCGTTGCGGTGGCCGCCCGCGAGCAGGTCGAACGCCGACGTGTGGGCGTCGACACCGTTCGGCACCGCGTGCCCGAGCCCGCTCGGGGCGGGGTGGGCGACCGTCGTCGGTCCGGTGAGAAGGCTGTTCGGCGCGGTCACCTGGTGCGGGGCCACCGGCGTCGGCATCGCGTTCAGCGCGGTGTGGGCGGCGTTGACGCCCGGCGCGCCGGTGCCGGTCAGCGTCGTGTGGCCGGTGCCGACCACCGGGGTGCCGGGCGTGGACACGTCGCCCAGTGTGCCGGTGACCGGCGGCGGCGTGGCGTGGGTGCCGGTCAGGACCGAGGTGCCCGGCGTGTGCGTACTGCCGTGCGCCCCGCCCGGCAGCAGCACGTCCGCGCCGGACGTCAGGTTCGTGGGGGCCGGGTGCAGCCCGGTGAGCGTGGTGTGGGCGCCGCCGGAGACGGCCGCCGCGGGCGTCTCGGTGATGCCGTGCGCGGCACCGGGGACACCGGCCGACGCGGGTACGTGCAACCCGGACGCCGTGGTGACGGTCGGCGTGCCGCCGACGCTCACCCCGAGGTCCGAACGGCCGCCCAGCGCACCGAAGTTCTCCACGTGGACCCCGCCGAGCTGCACGTGGGGCATGTCGACCAGCGCGTCCACCGTGCGCGCCGCGTGCACACCGAAGTTGCCGCGGTGCGCGATGGCGCCCACGTCACCCAGGTTCAGGGACGGCGGCCGCAGCGTCGAGGTGACGTCCAGATGCGTGCCGGGAAGGTGGAGGTCGAGGTTGCGCAGCGCGTTCTGCCCGGCCCCCGCCCCGAAGCGCACCTCGTTCAGCTGGATGCGCGGCATGTCGACCAGGGCGTCGACGGTACGCGGGTCGACGGGGACCGAGCTGATCGTGCGGCCGACGGCGCCCGTGATCGGGGCGCCGAAGACGTGCTGCCCGAGCACACCGCGGTCGAAGAGGCTGATCCGCAGGGCGCGCGCGAAGCCGTACTCGCCGATCTCCGCCGCGTCCACCGGCAGGAAGATCCGCAGCCACTTGGTGCCGCCGAACTCCTGGCCCACCCAGGACTTCGTCGCCTGCCAGCCCCGGGACAGCGTCTCGGGCAGGCCACGCACGAACGCCGGGATCGCCCTGAACCCCTGCACGACCGTCAGACTCAGGGAGTTGACGCCGCGACCGATGACGTTGGGCAGGTTGTGGATGCCGTCCAGCACCCACAGACCGCCCTTGTAGACCCACGTGCTGCCGAGTCGCACCAGGTCCTTCAGGCCGAGCAGCAGGGTGGTGGGCCGGAAGCCGTTGGTGAACAGGTTGCGCAGTGCCTGGAAGGTGCCCCGGGCGATGTTGGCGAAGCCCTTGGCGAAGGCGGTCGTACCGACGCCCTTGATGATCTGGAAGATCGGCAGCGCCTTGGTGGTGGGCGCGAGGATGCCGAGGCCCGCCAGGAAGAGGTCGAGGAAACTCGCGTTGCCGTTGGCGAAGTCGACGATCGTCTTGATGAACAGGGTCAGGTTGACCCCGAGGGCGAGCAGCGCGATCGGGCCGCCGAAGATCAGCGCCGGCACGATCAGGATGATCGCCAGCCACTGGAACGCCTCCCAGAAGATCTGGCACTTGGAGATCGGCAGCTGGATGTCGGAGACACCCTGGATGCTGCCCGCCGCGGCGGCGGCCCCCTCACCGTGCTCGGTACCGGCCTGCCGGGCCGTCGAGGCGTAGGTGTCGCGGTCCGGGTCGTCCTCGGACAGCCCCCGGCCCGAGTTGAGCGCGCCGTCGGCACGGGACTGCAGGTCGACGAGCTTGTCCGCCCAGGTGGTCAGGGCACTCGCCGCGGTCTCGAAGGACTGCGCCACGTCCTCGATGTGCCCGCGCAGCCGGTCGTTGACCTTGCCGCGCAGGGCGTCCGCGGCCTGGCCGACGAACACGCTGTCCCCCGCGGTGTTCATCACCGCGTCGATCGCCGTGCTGATGCGCCGGGCCTCGGAACCCAGGTGGTTCAGCTCGGTGGCCAGCGTCCGGATCTGCTCGGGATCGCCGGGGGTGGGGTCGCCGTCGAGCCCGATCGCGTTCCAGTCGGTCGGGCGTGGCATTCGAAGTTCCTCCCGGATCCTGCGTCCTTCGGGGCGGTCACTCCCCAACTGACCACGCCACAGCGCCCGCTGCGGTTCACGTGATCTGGGTTACAGCAGGGGCCCGGGGTGAACCGGCGGGCGGGGTACGGCGTGGTCCAACTGACCGGAGTCGACTGGGAGGGCCACGCATGGCCGATTACCTCAAAATCGAATACAACGTCCTCAACGACGCCAAACGGGATCTGGAGAACCTGGCCGGCGACATCGGTCCGCTCCTCGACAACAGCACGTTCTCCCGGCTGGGCCAGACGGACTACGACGGATACACCTCCAGCGACGCCCTGACGGTCCTGGGCGACCAGAGCCTCGCCGACGCGCTCGCGGGTTTCTACTCCAACGCCAGCAGCACCATGTCCCACGCCGACAAGGGCCTCAAGGAGCTCGCGGGCGCCTTCGGCTCGGTGGGTGAGGCGTTCCTGTCGTTCGACTCCGAACTGGCCCAGGGCATGGGGATCACGGGCAGCAACCTGGGCCTGCAGAACTACTTCCGGGACAAGGACCTGTGGGACTACAAGCAGTCCCACCTCGACCAGTGCGTACCGGGACCGGACGGCACGATGCCGGACTTCTGCTCCGCCACCGACCCCGGCGACCCGCCGCTGGACCAGACGATCACCACCGACCGCGGCAGCGTCCACACCCACCTCACCCTGGACGACCAGCGCCATGTGATCAAGGAGGAGTCCACCGTCACCTACGACGGCAAGACGTACACGTCGGTGACCAACTACTCCAGCGACGGCAACCACTACACCACGGACACCTCCTACCCGGACGGCAGCACCGTCCACTCGGAGACCAACCTCAACTCCGACGGCAGCGGCACCATGGTCACCACCGGCAGTGACGGCGACCGGACCGAGTACACCCGCGGCCCCAAGGACGCCAACGGCAACCAGCCGGACTGGCAGCAGGTGGGCGGCAGCACCGAAGACGACGGCGGCGGGAGCGACGACTACAACTCCACGCCCGCCGCCTGGTGACCACCCGACAACCGCATCGAGACCGACAGGAACGGACAGGAACCCCATGGCCAGCTACAACGGCATCAACCTCGACTACCACAAGATCGAGGAGGTCGTGAGTCTGCTGCACGACGCCCACGAGAACCTGCTGCCGGTGCTCAGCAACCTGCGCAACCGGGTCAACACCCTCGTCGACGACGGCATGGTCTTCCAGCAGTCCAGCGAGGTCATCCGGACCACCTACAACAACTTCGACACCAGCCTGCTGGCCGCCGTCAAGGGCATCAACGACTTCTCGGAGATGTTCAACGGCATCAAGGAGAACGCGATCCAGTTCGACCAGGGCATCAGCAGCAGCCTGCAGAACAACTCGTAGCCGACAGAACGGCGCGGCCTTCGGCAACCAGGACGCGTTCGGCAACCCGCAGGATCCCTTCGGCGGCCAGGACGCCTTCGGCAACCGCGGCC
>NZ_JBEYJU010000070.1:0-47074 GCF_040703965.1 Streptomyces sp. NPDC006655
AGGCCGATCGGCAACTTCGCCCCTTGGTGGCGGGCCAGGTGGCTCCGCCACATGACCCGCCACCCCGCACGCCGAGCGCACGCACCGAACGCCGCTCCTTCTCCCGCGGAGATCCATCAGAAGGGCCCTGGGCCGGGTGGGCCGAAAAGCCGATGCACGGGCCGTGACGGGCTTGAGAGCATGACACCCATGCTGGAAGCCGTGGACACCGCACCCATATCCCGCCGTACGGCACCCCCCACCTGGCTGGTCGTGGCGCTGGCCTGCGCCGGGCAGTTCCTGGTCGTGCTCGACGTGTCCGTGGTGAACGTGGCCCTCCCGTCGATGCGGACCGGACTCGGCCTGAGCGCCACGGGCCTCCAGTGGGTGGTGAACGCGTACGCCATCGCCTTCGCCGGGTTCATGCTGCTCGGCGGACGCGCCGGCGACCTCTACGGCCGCAAGCGGATGTTCCTGGTCGGGCTCGCCCTGTTCACGCTGGCCTCGCTCGGCGGCGGACTCGCCCAGGACGGCTGGCAGTTGCTGCTCGCCCGCGCCGTGCAGGGACTGGGCGCGGCCGTGCTGGCGCCCTCGACCCTGACCCTGCTGACGGCCGCCGTGCCGGAGGGTGCGGCGCGGGCGCGGGCGATCGCCACCTGGACGGCGGTCGGCGCCGGCGGCGGCGCGGCCGGCGGACTGGTCGGCGGGGTGCTGGTGGACCTGCTGTCCTGGCGCTGGGTCCTGCTGATCAACGTGCCGGTGGGCGCGCTGGTCCTCGCCGGGTCCGTGCTGTGGCTGGCGGAGAGCCGGACCGGGGACGGCCGGCGGCTCGACCTGCCCGGCGCGCTGCTGGTCACGGCGGGCCTGGGCACCCTGGCCTACGGCATCTCGCAGACCGAGGCCGAGGGATGGACGGCGGCGGCCACCCTGGTCCCGCTGCTGGCGGGGGTGGCGCTGATCGGTCTCTTCCTGGCCGTCGAGGCGCGTACGACGGCCCCGCTGATGCCGCTCGGGCTGCTCGGCCGACGGTCGGTGGCGTCGGCCAACGCGGCCATGCTGGTCTCCGGTTCGGCGATGTTCTGCATGTGGTACTTCATGACCCTGTACGCCCAGAACGTCCTCGGCTACAGCCCGCTGGAGGCCGGTCTCGCCCTGGTGCCCAGCTCGGTCGCGGTGCTCGTCGGCTCCAAGTCGGCGCCCCGGCTGATGCGGCGCTTCGGGGTGCGCACGGTGGCGGTGTCGGGCACGCTGGTCGCCGCGAGCGGGTTCGCCTGGCAGTCGACGCTGGGACCGCACGGCGCCTATGCGACAGCCATCATGTTCCCGGGGGTCCTGATGATGCTCGGCGCGGGCCTGGCCGCGACGCCGCTGGCCGCGCTCGGCACGTCCGGGGCGGCGCCCGCGGAGGCGGGGTTGCTGTCCGGGCTGATCAACACCTCGCGCACGATGGGCGGTTCACTGGGGCTCGCGGTGATGTCGACGATCGCGGCGGCCCACACCGGGGGCGCCGGCGGGGCGGCGGCCCTGACGCAGGGGTACGCGGCGGCCTTCCGCACCAGCACCGGCGTGCTGCTCGCCGCGGCGGCACTGATGCTGCTGTGGCTCCCACGCCGGCAACCGTCCGCGGAGCAGCCCGCGCGGGAGACCGGGAAAGGACCCACCGCTGACCGCGCCCGCGACTGACGGCCTGGCGCCCCCGGCTCACAGCCAGCCCTGCTGCCTCGCCTCCCGGACCGCCTCCGTGCGGTTGCGGGTGCCGGTCTTGCCGATCGCCGCAGAGAGGTAGTTGCGGACCGTCGACTCCGACAGGTGCAGCTTCGCCGCGACGTCGGCGACGGTCGCGCCGTCCGCCGACGCCTTGAGCACATCGCACTCGCGTGCGGTCAGCGGGCTCGGCCCGGCGCTGAGCGCGGCCGCCGCGAGCGCCGGGTCGACCACGGTCTCCCCGGTGAGCACCCGCCGGATGGCCCGCGCCAGTTCCTCGACCGGGCCGTCCTTCACGAGGAACCCGGCCGCCCCCGCCTCCATCGCCCGGCGCAGATAGCCGGGCCTGCCGAAGGTGGTCAGGATCAGCACCCGGCAGTCCGGCGCCTCCTCGCGCAGTTCCGCCGCCGCGTCCAGGCCGCTGCGCACCGGCAGTTCGATGTCGAGGAGGGCCACGTCGGGCCGGTGGACCAGCGCCGCGTCCACGATCGCGTCCCCCGAGGCGACCTGGGCGACGACCTCGATGTCCGGTTCCATGCCGAGCAGTAAGGCGAGCGCCCCGCGCATCATCCCCTGGTCCTCGGCGAGCAGCACCCTGATGGACCTGCCGGGCCGGTGGTCCCGGGGCATCTCGTTCACAGGCTCGCGCACAGCCCGATCCTAGGGCCTGTCTGACAATTCCCGTCGTCGCCCGGAGGGCGGCCGCGCGGCGTCCGGTGCGTGCTCTCGGTGTGCCGGCCGGAAGTCCTCGTACTGGATGTACTTGGGCTTGCGGCCGGTGCGGCGAGTGGGGGTCCCCCGGCCGGAGGCTGGGGGAGCGTGCCGGGCGTCGCGACGGGGCGAACGTTGCCTGCCGCGGCACTGGCTTCGGGCCCGTCCGTCGAAGAATGGTCGTTGTTCCGCTCCGCGGGCCTCGACCGGACGTGACCGAGCTCGGACGGGACCGGCGGCGGCTCCCGCACCTGGGACGGCGCCACCTCCCGGACCGACGACGTGACCGGGGCCGTCAGCACCCCCTGGGCTCCCTGGGGGCCGTCGGTACCAGCGGCTCCTGCCCCTCGGTGGGGAGGTCCGCGACGACCGTGAAGCCGCCGCGCGGCGACGGGCCGGCCCGGAGGGAGCCGCCCGCCGCCGCGAGGCGCTCGGTCAGCCCCTTCAGGCCGGTGCCGCCGACGCCCTCCGCGCGGGGACCCGCGCCGGCGGCCGCGGTGCCGTTGTCGGCGACCGTGAGACTGACCCGTTCGGTACCGCCGTCGACCGTGATCTCGCAACGGGTCGCGTCGGAGTGCCGTACGACGTTGGTGACCGCCTCGCGCACCACCCAGCCCAGCAGCGCCTCGGTCGCCGGAGCGAGCGGGGCGCCCGAGCGGACGGCCACCGGCTCCACCCCGGCCGCGTCCAACACCGAGCGGGCCCGGTCGAGTTCGGTGCCGAGGCTGCCCTGGCGGTAGCCGGTGACCGCCTCGCGGATCTCGGTGAGCGCCTGCCGGCCCACCGACTCGATGTCGGTGATCTGGGCGAGCGCCGCGTCCATGTCCCGGGGCGCCAGCCGCCGGGCCGCCTCCGACTTCACCACGATCACCGACATGGTGTGGCCGAGCAGGTCGTGCAGGTCCCGGGAGAACCGCAGCCGCTCCTTCTCGACCGCCTGGTGCGCCAACTGCTCGCGGGCGGCGCGCAGTTCCCGTACCGCCTCGGAGAGGCTGAGGATCGCCGCCGTCACCATCGTCGAGATCCAGGTGGCGTAGGCGATGTTCAGGCCGTTCCAGCCCTCGTGACCGGCGGCGACCGCACCGCCCAGCACGGCGACGGCCGCTCCGGCCCAGCGCAGGTGCTCGCCGCGCAGCGCCGCGCCCGTCGCCAGGCCGAGGAGCGGGAAGAACAGCAGCCAGTTGCCGCCGTAGCCGCCGGCGAGGCCGCAGGTGAGCGCGGCCAACAGGACCAGTGCCACCCGCGTGGAGAGCGCCTGCCGCTTCTCCTTCACGAAGGCGCGGGCCGCGACGTAGATGTAGAGGGAGTTGAAGGCGAGCAGCCCCAGGCCGCCGATCCACGGATTCGGGGTCTTGCCCTGGAACAGGTTGGAGAACGCGCCCAGCCCCATCAGCAGCCAGGGCACCAGGGAGAAGGCGGTCGGCGGCGGACCCGGCTGCTCCGGCAGTTCGGCGCCGGTCCGGCGCGCCTCCTTCCGCGCGGCCCGGAAGGACCGCACGTCCGCCCGCCACCGCTCCCGCGCCGCCCGCCACTCGCGCAGCCGCCCGCGGACCCCTCGCATCCAGTACATCTCTCGCTCCCCCGGTCAGCCGGTCCGTCCGGACCGGCGGTACGACAGCACAGCGTACGAACCGAACACCAGCAGCCAGAAGGCCAGCACCACGACCGCCGACAAGGCCGGGGCGCGGCCGGCCGCGACCGAGATGCCCAGCTGGGCGAAGCGGTAGGTGGGCGTGTACGCCGACACCGCACGCAGCCAGGCGGGGAACAGGGCGACCGGGAACCACAGGCCGCCGAGCACCGCGAGCCCCAGGTTGCAGGCCATGTTCGCCACACCCGTGGTCTGCCCGGTCAGCCGGTAGCCGTTGCCGAGGCCCAGCAGGGTGAAGGGCAGCGAACCCAGCCACAGCAGCACCGCGACCGCCGCCCACTGCCAGGCGGCCAGCCGTACCCCGTTCAGCAGACCGCCCGCCGCGAGCACCGCCACGATCGCCGGCAGCACCGTCACCGAGCCGGTCAGGGCCCGGCCGACGACGACCTGGCGCGGCGTCATCGGCGTCACCCTGAGCTGCCGCAGCCATCCGATCGCCCGGTCCTCGGCGACCCCGCCCCCGGTGTTCAGCGCGGAGCCGACCGCCCCGTACCCGGCCATCCCCACCATCGCCCCGGTCTTCCAACTGCCGTCGCTCGCACCCAGGTTCGTGAACAGCAGGTACATGAGCACGGGCATCGCGATCCCGCCGACGACGAATCCCGGGTCCCGCAGGGTCCGGCGCACCTCGAGCCGCAGATAGTCCAGCATCACCGCACCTCCGGCACGGTCGGGACGAGGGACCCGGGCTCGGACGCCGTCAGGGCCAGGAACGCGTCGTCCAGCGAGGCCGGCGCGACCTCCAGCCCCCGTATCGCGTCGAGCGCGGCGAGCGCGAGCACCGTGGCGTCCGGGTCGTCGGTGCGCAGCCGGGCCCGGTCGCCGCGGACCTCCAGGGAGCGCACCCCCGGCAGCCGCTCCAGGCCGTCCGTCGAGCGGCCGGCGAGGTCCACGGCGACCAGACCGCCGCCGACCGAACGCCTGAGCTGCTCGCCGGTGCCGTCCGCGACGATCCGGCCGCGGTCGATGACGAGGATGCGGTCGGCGTACCGGTCCGCCTCCTCCAGGTGGTGCGTGGAGAACAGCACCGTGTGGCCGCGGCGCGCCAGCCCCCGCACGGACGCCCAGAACGCGTGCCGCGCCTCCACGTCCAGCGCGGCCGTCGGCTCGTCCAGCACCAGCAGCGCGGGGTTCCCGGCGAGGGCGACGGCGAACCGGACCCGCTGGACCTGGCCGCCGGACAGCCGGTCCACGCGCCGGTCCGCCAGTTCGGCGATCCCGGCCAGCGCCAGGGCCCGCGCCACCGGCAACGGCTCCGGGAAGCGCCCGGCGACGAAGCCGACCAGCTCCCGGACCGTGACCCGCGGTACGGCCCGCGCCTCCTGGAGCATCGCGCCGACCCGGCCCGCCCGCACCGACCGCTCCGGCGCCTCACCGAAGAGCCGTACCGTGCCTTCGTCCGGCTCGGTGAGGCCGAGCAGCAGCGAGATCGTGGTCGACTTGCCCGCGCCGTTGCGGCCGAGGAGGGCGACCGTCTCGCCCGGCGCCACGGTCAGGTCGACGCCGTCCACGGCACGTACGGCCCCGAAGGTCTTGACCGCGCCCGCGAAGGACACGGCGGCACTCTGCGTCTGCGTCATGGACACGAAGCTACGAACCCGCACCGCCCGTCCGGCAGATGCACGTGTACGGACTCCGGCAGGACAAAAGTCCCGGCTTCCGGTGACTCGGCGCACTGAGCTGACACGCCGTCAGGTGTCTTCACAAGTCTCGGCCCCTGGGCTATACAAGGGGCGCCGGACTGGAACGCGTTCTAGACAAACACGCCCCGTGGACGGCCTCGGTGCGGCCGACGGTGCGGACGGCCGTGCCGAGGTCTTGAGACACCTCAGGAGCCGTATGCCCATCGACGCCGCCAAGGCCCTCGCCGCCGAACCCCGGTCCGGGGAGATCCGCTGGGAGCGCCGGGACGTCCAGCTCTACCACCTCGGCATCGGCGCGGGCCGCCCCGCCACCGACCCCGACGAACTCCGCTACACCCTGGAGACCCGGCTGCACGTCCTGCCCAGCTTCGCCACCGTCGCGGGCGCCGGTTCGCCCGGCGTGATCAGCGGGCTGTCCATGCCGGGCATCGACGTCGACCTCGCCAGGGTGCTGCACGGCGGCCAGCGTCTCGAACTCCACCGGCCCATCCCGGCCGCGGGCACCGCCACCGCCACCGGCCGGATCGCCGCCGTGTACGACAAGGGCAAGGCGGCCGTCCTCGTCATGCGCACCGAGGTCGCGGACGCCGACGGCCCGCTGTGGACCAACGACGCGCAGATCTTCGTACGGGGGGAGGGCGGCTGGGGCGGCGACCGCGGCCCCTCGACCCGGCCGGAACCGCCATCCGGCGAACCCGACCGGACCGTGGAGCGGCCGATCCGCGAGGACCAGGCCCTGCTCTACCGTCTCTCCGGCGACTACAACCCGCTGCACGCCGACCCCGAGTTCGCCAAGCTCGCCGGTTTCGACCGGCCCATCCTGCACGGACTGTGCACCTACGGCATGACCCTCAAGGCGGTCGTGGACACCCTGCTCGACGGGGACGTGGCGCGGGTGCGGACGTACACGACACGGTTCGCCGGGGTGGTGTACCCGGGGGAGACCCTGCGGATCCGCATGTGGCGGACCCCGGGGACCGTCCGGGTCGCCGTCGGCGCCGCCGAGCGCGCGGACGCGCCCGTCCTGGCCGACACGACCGTCGAACACTCCTGATCCAGAAGGCACCACCGCGAAGGCATCCGACCAGGCAGGTGAGGGGAGCCGCACCATGCGCGCAGCCGTACTGCACGAGATCGGCCAGGACAAACTGGAGGTCCTCGACGACGTCGAGGCGGCCGGGTTCGGGCCCGGCAGGGTACGCATCCGGGTGCGCGCCACGGGGCTGTGCCACTCGGACCTGTCGGCGATGAGCGGGGTGCTGCCGCAGCCGGGGCCGTTCGTGCCGGGCCACGAGGGCGCGGGCGAGGTCCTGGAGGTGGGGGAGGGCGTCACCCGGGTCAAGCCCGGCGACCGGGTGGTGGTCTGCTGGCTGCCGGCCTGCGGTGCCTGTCCCGCGTGCAGGCGCGGGCAGACCGAGCTGTGCCTGGCCGGGTTCATGAACGCCGGCACCCCGAACTTCAGGCGCCCCACCGGCGACGTCTTCGGCTTCGCCGGCACCGGCACCTTCGCGGAGGAGGTCGTGGTCGACGCCGGGTGCGCGGTGCCGATCCCGGACGACGTGCCCTTCGACATCGCCGCGCTGATCGGCTGCGGGGTGACCACCGGGCTCGGCGCGGCCCTCAACACCGCCGACGTGGAGGCCGGTTCGTCCGTCGCCGTGATCGGGTGCGGGGGCGTCGGCATCTCGGCGATCCAGGGTGCCCGGCTCAAGGGCGCGGCCGAGATCGTCGCCGTCGACCCGGTCGCGTCGCGCCGAGAGTCGGCGCTCCGGTTCGGGGCGACCAGGGCCGTCTCCCCGGACGAACTGCCCGGCGCCAAGCAGGAGGTCACCGCGGGCGAGGGCTTCGACTACGTCTTCGAGGTCGTCGGCAGGTCCGCGACGGCACGCACCGCGTACGAGAACACCCGGCGCGGCGGCACCCTGGTCGTCGTCGGTGCGGGCGCCATGGACGACTTCCTCCAGCTCAACATGTTCGAGCTGTTCTTCGACGAGAAGCGCATCCTGCCGTCGATGTACGGCGGCGGTGACGTGGTCCGCTCCTACGAGCGCACGATCGCCCTGTGGCGGGCCGGCCGCATCGACCTGGCGGGCCTGATCACCCACCGGGTGCCGCTGGCGGAGATCAACGAGGCGCTGGACCAGATGCGCACCGGCACCGCCCTGCGTACCTGCATCGAGATCTGAGGGGCCGCGGGATGGCGCAGGACAGGCCCCTGGCAGGGCTCAGCGCGATCGTCACCGGCGCGGGCCGCGGACTCGGCCGCGCGGAGGCCCTCGAACTCGCCCGGCTGGGCGCGGCCGTCGTCGTCAACGACTTCGGGCAACCGGGCCGGGACGGTTCGGGGGCGGCCTCCGCGGGGCCCGCCGAGCAGGTCGTGGAGGAGATCCGCGCGGCCGGTGGCGAGGCGGTCGCCCACACTGGGGACGTGGGGGACTTCTCGCAGGCGCGAGACCTTCTCACCCTCGCGACAACCACCTACGGAAAGCTGGACATCCTCGTCAACAACGCCGGCATCCTGCGCGACCGCATGGTCTTCTCGATGGGCGAGGACGAGTGGGACTCGGTGATCCGGGTCCACCTCAAGGGCCACTTCAACACCACCCGCTTCGCCGCCGCGCACTGGCGGGACCGGGCCAAGGCGGCGGCCGACGGAAAGGTGTACGGCCGGATCGTCAACACCTCCTCCGAGGCCTTCCTCGCGGGGTCCGCGGGCCAGCCCAACTACGCGGCCGCGAAGGGCGGGATCGTCGGCCTGACCACCTCCACCGCCCTCGCCCTCGCCAAGTACGGCGTCACCGCCAACGTGATCTGCCCGCGCGCCCGCACCCGGATGACCGAGGACGTCTTCGCCGGGTTCGGGCAGCCCGCCGAGGGCCTCGACCCGCTCGCCCCCGAGCATGTCGCCCCGCTCGTCGGCTACCTGGCCGCACCGGCCGCCGAGCGGATCAACGGCCAGCTGCTGGTCGTCCACGGCGGCATGGTCGCGATCGTCGAACGGCCCCGCGTCCAGGCCAGGTTCGACAGCAAGCAGGACACCTTCGACCACGCCGAACTCGACGCCCTGCTCACCCCGCACTACGCGGACCGGCCGCCGGGGGAGACCTTCGCGGCGGCGGAGGTGCTGGCCCTGAAGCGCCAGTAGGGCCACGTACGACCGCGGCCCCGCCCCCTGGTGAGGGGGCGGGGCCGCGGCTGTGGGTACCGTCAGGCCGCCGACTCGGCCGGCTCCTGCTTGCGGTGCCGGCCGCTCGGGGCCGACTCGCTGTCCTGGGCCGAGACATGACCACGGTGCTTCCCGTGACCGTCCGTCTCCTCAAGGTCGGCGTACAGCTGCTGGGACGTGCTGGCGTCGCTCATCGGAAGAATTCACCCCGTATACATGATCTTTCTTACAGCGCGGAGATTTTATCCAGACCGGCCCGGAGCGGATCCAGGCGGGCACGCCGACCGCAGCTAGTTTGTTACAACCGGCTCCGGTGGACCCTGCCGCAACGGCAGTTCCAGGGAACTCCGCTCCAACGTCTGCCCCTGCGGCGGCGGTTGAAACCGCCGCTCCAGCCGCACCCACCGCACCGGCCGTTCCCACGACACCGGCTCCGCCGACCGCCCCTCCGACACCGGGCGCAACGGCCGCCCAAGCGGCGCCTGTTGCAACGGCACCGGCCGGGCCACGGCAGGCACCGAGCGATCCCCGACAGGCGCCGGAGGATCCGGTTCCGCCGGCCCCCCGGCCGCACCCGGCCCCCCGGCCGCCCCCGGCCCCCCGGCGGCACCCGGCGCCCCGCCGTCCCGCACCGGACACCCCGGGCCCGCGTCCCCCGGCCCCCCGAACTCCCCCGTCGTCCCCGCCGTCTCCCCCCAGGGCACCACCATCGCCGCCACCCCGCACGGGACCTCGCCCGTGCTGTACGGCAGCCGCAGCACCCCGTCCCGCGTCCACAGCCCGGCGCCGGTCAGCCACCCCTCCGGCGCCGGGAGATGGCACATCCGCCGGCCCCCGGGCCGCCAGGCGCCGACCCAGCCGCCCAGCGGACCCTCGATCCACAGCGCCACCCCGCAGCTCTCCGGCGTCAGCACCTGCCCCGGCTGGATCGCGAACGGCGTCACCGTGCAGTCCGGCACCCGCAGGCTCTCCGGGAAGCGCACCGGCAGGGTGCTGCCGAGGACGCCCCAGCCCAACCGCTCCTGCCCGGGACAGGGCGCGTCCGAGCCGACCAGGATCAGCCCGCTGTCCGGGTCCGCGAGCAGCAGCCGGTCGTCGCTGTCCGGCGCGATCTGCAACAGCGGCGACACCTCGCCGCCCCGCTCCAGGTCGACCACGACCGCCTTGGTCCGGCCACCCAGCTCCCGGTCGAGCGCCAGCATCCGCCCGCCCCGGTCCAGCCAGACCCCGCCGGAACAGCGCCCCGGCACCACCGCGAGCGGCTCGGGCCCGAAGGCCCCGCCCGCCACCAGCCACACGGTGGCCGAGCGCGGCCCGACGGCCAGAGCGTACGCCCGGGTGCCGCCCGGCGCGGGCGGCAGCAGCCGCAGCGACGTCACCTCGTCCGGGCACTCCACCGCGCCCAGCGGCAGCTCGCCGGTGCCCGGACCGGTCGGGTACAGCAGGGCGAAGTGGTGCCTGCCGTCCACCAGCCGGCGGATCAGCACCCGCCCGTCGCGCAGCGGCTGCACCTCCGTGTCCGGCTCCTCCGGCTGGTTGCCGGGCAGCGGTACGGCGTACGGCTCCGGACCGTCCAGCGTCCAGCGCTCCGGGAAGCAGGAACCATCCTGCTGGGCCAGCCGGGCCGCGTACGCCCCGTCCACCGTGATGGTGCAGCCCGCCACCGGCGCGCTGTCGTCCTCGCCCGCAGCCGAGGGTTCGATCGCACAGGCCGTCATCGCTCGGTCACCTCCGGCCACGAAGCTAGTTTTCGCACGCACAGGCGGGGGAGCGGCAGACCGCCGCTTCACACATACGGGTGCACGCCGGACGATTCGCCTGAGGAAACGGGGACGGATGTGCTGCCGGTCGTCTCCCGTGGGCGAGCAGGTACAGCGCCGCGGAACAGGCAGGTAGCCTTTCCCCGTGCCCCGTCTGTCTGAAGTCATCACCGCCCTGGAGACCCTGTGGCCCCCCGAGCGGGCCGAGTCCTGGGACGCGGTCGGCACGGTCGTGGGCGACCCCGGCCAGGAGGTCACCCGGGTCCTCTTCGCCGTCGACCCGGTGCGCGACGTCGTCGACGAGGCGGTGAAGCTCGGCGCCGACCTGCTGGTCACCCACCACCCGCTCTACCTGCGCGGTACGACGACGGTCGCGGCGACCCACTTCAAGGGCCGGGTCGTGCACACCCTCATCAAGAACGACATCGCGCTGCACGTCGCCCACACCAACGCCGACACCGCCGACCCCGGCGTCTCCGACGCGCTCGCGGGCGCCCTGGACCTGCGGGTCGTACGGCCCCTCGTGCCGGACCCCACCGACCCGGAGGGCCGCCGGGGCCTCGGCCGCGTCTGCGAGCTGGACCACCCCGTCACCGTCCGGGAGCTGGCCGACCGCGCCGCGGCCCGGCTCCCCGCCACCGCACAGGGCATCCGCGTCGCCGGCGACCTCGAGGCCCCGGTGCGCACGGTCGCCGTCAGCGGCGGCTCCGGCGACAGCCTCTTCGACGTCGTACGCGCCGCCGGGGTCGACGCCTTCCTCACCGCGGACCTGCGCCACCACCCGGCGTCGGAAGCGGTCGCCCACAGCCCCCTCGCGCTGCTCGACGCGGCGCACTGGGCCACCGAATGGCCCTGGTGCGAGCTGGCCGCGGCCCAGCTCGACGAGATCTCCGACCGCCACGGCTGGGACCTGCGCGTGCACGTCTCCAGGACGGTCACCGACCCCTGGACCAGCCACTCACCGTCCCTTGGAGCCCCCAACTGAACGCAGCGCCCGCCGACCAGATCCGACTCCTCGACGTCCAGGCCCTGGACGTACGCCTCCAGCAGCTGGCGCACAAGCGGAAGTCGCTGCCCGAGCACGCCGAGATCGAGTCGCTGACCAAGGACCTCACGCAGCTGCGCGACCTGCTGGTCGCCGCGCAGACCGAGGAGAGCGACACCGCCCGTGAGCAGACCAAGGCCGAGCAGGACGTGGACCAGGTGCGCCAGCGCGCCGCCCGCGACCAGCAGCGCCTGGACTCCGGCGCGGTCACCTCGCCCAAGGACCTGGAGAACCTCCAGAAGGAGATCGTCTCCCTCGCCAAGCGCCAGGGCGATCTGGAGGACGTCGTCCTGGAGGTGATGGAGCGCCGCGAGTCCGCGCAGGAGCGGGTCGCGGAGCTGTCCGAGCGGGTCGGCGCGGTGCAGGGCCGCATCGACGAGGCGAGTGCCAAGCGGGACGCCGCGGCCGAGGAGATCGACGCCGAGGCGGCGACGGTCACCAAGGAGCGCGAGGTCATCGCCGCGGCTGTCCCCGCGGACCTGCTCAAGCTCTACGACAAGCTGCGCGAGCAGCAGGGCGGCATCGGCGCCGCCAAGCTGTACGCGCGCAGCTGCCAGGGCTGCCGCCAGGAGCTCGCCATCACCGAGCTGAACGAGATCCGCGCGGCCGCCCCCGACACGGTGGTCCGCTGCGAGAACTGCCGCCGCATCCTGGTGCGCACGGCCGAGTCGGGTCTGTAGCGACACCCGGAGGACTTGAGGGGCATGAGGGGCTGAAGGGGTTCACGTGGCGAGGGAGTTCATCGTCGAGGCGGACGGCGGCTCCCGGGGCAACCCGGGTCCCGCCGGCTACGGCGCCGTGGTCATCGACGCGGCGACCGGCGAGACGCTGGCGGAGGCGGCCGAGTACCTCGGCGTCGTCACCAACAACGTCGCCGAGTACCGCGGCCTGCTGGCGGGCCTGCGCGCGGCCCACGCCCTGGACCCGGACGCCGCCGTCCACGTCCGCATGGACTCCAAGCTGGTCGTCGAGCAGATGTCCGGCCGCTGGAAGATCAAGCACCCCGACATGAAGCCCCTGGCCACGGTGGCGTCCCGGGTGTTCCCGCCGGACCGGGTCACCTACGAGTGGATCCCGAGAGCCGAGAACAAGCACGCCGACCGCCTGGCGAACGAGGCGATGGACGCGGGCAAGCGGGGGGAACAGTGGTCGGCCTCGACGTCGACCGCCGAGCTGGACACGCGGGCGTCGGCGCCCCCGGCGGAGCGCGGGCCCGAGCGGCCGCGGGTGACCGGGGACGCGGTGGCGGGCGCCGCCGCGGCACGCGCCGCCCTGGCAGCGCCCCGAAAGGGGCGCGGGGCCGGGACATCTGCGGCTCCGCCGCGTGGGCACGACCAGCCCCCACTCACCGGCACTGTGACGACGACCGACGGGACCACCGCCGACACCCGCGCCGCCCGCACTGTCGCGACCCCCGGCTGGAGCTCCGCCCCCGACCTCGGCGCCCCCGCCACCTTCGTCCTCCTCCGCCACGGCGAGACCCCCCTCACCCCCCAGAAGCGCTTCTCCGGCAGCGGCGGCACCGACCCCGCCCTCTCCGAGGTCGGCCTGGACCAGGCCCGCCGGGTCGGCGAGGCCCTCGCCCGGCGCGGCACGATCGAGGCGATCCTCGCCTCGCCCCTCACCCGCACCCGGCAGACGGCCGCCGCCGTCGCCGACCGCCTCGGTCTCGACGTCACCATCGACGAGGGGCTCAAGGAGACCGACTTCGGCGCCTGGGAGGGACTCACCTTCGGCGAGGTCCGCGAACGCCACCCGGACGACCTCACCACCTGGCTCGCCGACCCGCAGGCGCACCCCACCGGCGGCGGCGAGAGCTTCGCCGAGACGGCCACCCGGATCGCGGCCACCAGGGACCGCCTCGTCGCCGCCTACGCGGGCCGCACCGTCCTGCTCGTCACCCACGTCACCCCGATCAAGACGTTCGTGCAACTCGCCCTCGGCGCCCCGCTCCAGTCCCTGTTCCGCATGGAACTGTCGGCGGCCTCGCTGTCGGCGGTGGCGTACTACGCGGACGGCAACGCGAGCGTACGGCTCTTCAACGACACGTCCCACCTGCGTCCCTGAGGCCCGCGGCGGCCCGCGCCAGCGACTCGACGCGGGCCCAGTCCCGAGCGGCCACGGCCTCCGCGGGGATCATCCAGGTGCCCCCGACGCAGCCGACGTTGGGGAGGGCGAGGTACTCGGGCGCGTTGTCCGGCCCGATCCCGCCCGTCGGGCAGAACCGGGCCTGGGGCAGCGGACCCGCCAGGGACTTCAGATACGCCGTGCCGCCGGCGGCCTGCGCCGGGAAGAACTTCATCTCCCGCACCCCGCGCTCCAGGAGCCCCACCACCTCGGAGACGGTCGACACCCCCGGCAGGAACGGCACCCCGGACCCGGCCAGCGCCGCCAGCAGCCCGTCCGTCCACCCCGGGCTGACCAGGAACCGCGCCCCGGCCGCGACGCACTCCGTGACCTGCCCGGAGGTGAGCACGGTCCCGGCGCCGACCACCGCGTCCGGCACCGCACCCGCGATCGAGCGGATCGCGTCGAGCGCGGCCGGCGTCCGCAGGGTCACCTCGATCGCGGGCAGCCCGCCGGCCACCAGCGCCCGCGCCAGCGGCACGGCGTCGGCGGCGTCCTCGATCACGACGACGGGCACGACCGGGGCGAGGTCCAGCACGGAGACGGGCATGCGGAACGAGGTGGGCATGCGGAACATCCTGCCGAGGTGATGCAGGCTCCGCAAAGGGCGTTGCGCATGCTGCAATGAGCGAGCCCTCCTTCCTGAAGTTACATGCTCTAACTTCAGTGAACCTCCGTAACCAGCACATCCAGCGCCCACGCCTGCCCCGCCTTCGCGGGCGCCGCCACCTCCACCTCGTACCCCAGCTCCCGCAACGCCTCCACCAGCTCGCCCGGA
This sequence comes from Streptomyces sp. NPDC006655, assembly GCF_040703965.1. NCBI lineage: Bacteria > Bacillati > Actinomycetota > Actinomycetes > Kitasatosporales > Streptomycetaceae > Streptomyces > Streptomyces sp. NPDC006655. The sequence continues at coordinate 14,565 of NZ_JBEYJU010000070.1, forward strand.
CCGGCCGGCACGATCCCGGCAGTCAGCAGGCTCCGTACGATCCGCCCCTTGGTCGCCTTGTTGAAGTGGCTGACGACCTTCCGGGTCGGCGCGTGCAGCACCCGCACCGTCGCCGTCCGCGCGGCCACCTCCCCCTTCGGCTTCCACGCCGCCGCGTAGGCCGCCGACCGCAGGTCCAGCACCAGCCCCGACCCGGCCGCCTCCGGCAGCACCTCGGCCATGGGCCGGCGCCAGTACGTGCCCAGCGCACCGAGCCCCGGCAGCCGCACCCCCATCGAGCAGCGGTAGGAGGGGATCCGGTCGGTCACCCGGACCGCGCCCCACAACCCCGAGAACACCAGCAGCGACCGCGCCGCCCGCCGCTTCGCGGCCGGGTCGAGGGACGCCAGGTCGAGGGCGTCGTACAGCACCCCGGTGTAGATCTCCCCGGCCGGCCGCGCGCCCGCCGTCCGCAGCCGCGCGTTCTTGGCGACCTCGCCGCGCAGCCCCTCGCTCAGCCCGAGGACCTCGCGGGCCTTCGCCTCGTCGCCGGTGCACAGGTCGACCAGTTCGGCGAGCACGGCCGCGCGGGCGTCCGCGAGGCCCGGCAGGGACAGCGACTCGGGCTTCAGCGGGGCCGCACGCCCCGAGGACGCCTTGCCTTCCGAGGGCGGCAGCAGGACCAGCACACGTACTCCTCTTCATGATCGCCGTTCGCGACCGGCGTTCGTGACCGCCGTTCGTCACCGGCGCTTCGCGCCAGCGTAAGACGCCGGAGCCGGGCGATGTGACTACGCTCGACCTATGCCCCGCCGCCACATCCGCGTCCACGGCGCCCCCGAGGCCCCCCTGCGGGCCGCGCTCGCCGCGCTCAGGACCGAGCTCGCCGTCCCCGAGAGCTTTCCGCCCGAGGTCCTCGCGGAGGCCGAGAGCGCCGCGAAGGCCCCGGCCGTGCCCGCCCACGACGCGACCGACATCCCGTTCTTCACGGTCGACCCGCCCACCGCGCGGGACCTCGACCAGGCGATGCACCTGTCCCGGCACGACGGCGGCTACCGCGTCCGGTACGCCATCGCGGACGTCGCCGCCTTCGTCGTACCGGGCGGCGCGCTGGACTCGGAGGCGCACCACCGGGTCACCACGCTCTACTTCCCCGACGAGCGGATCCCGCTGCACCCCGCCGTCCTGAGCGAGGGCGCGGCGAGCCTGCTCCCCGGCCAGACCTGCCCGGCCGTCCTGTGGACCGTCGACCTGGACGCGGAGGGCCGTACCCGCGCCGCCGACGTCCGCCGGGCCCTCGTCCGCAGCCGGGCCAAGCTCGACTACGCGGGCGTGCAGCAGCGGATCGACGACGGCACCGCCGAGGAACCCCTGGCCCTGCTCAGGGAGATCGGCGAGGCGCGCGAGCTGCTGGAGGTGGAGCGCGGCGGCATCTCGCTCAACGTGCCGGAACAGGAGATAGTCGAGTACGACCACACCTACCGCCTCGGCTACCGCGCCCCCCTGCCCACCGACGCCTGGAACGCCCAGATCTCCCTGCTCACCGGCATGGCCGCCGCCGAGATGATGCTGGCCCACGGCACCGGCGTGCTGCGCACCCTGCCGACCGCCCCCGACGGCGCCGTGGCCCGGCTGCGCCGCACCGCGCAGGCCCTGCGCATCGAGTGGCCGCACCACGTCTCCTACGCGGCCCTGATCCGCTCCCTGAACCCGCGCCGCCCCCGCCACGCCGCCTTCCTCCAGGAGTGCACGACCCTGCTGCGCGGCGCCGGTTACACGGTCTTCCGGGACGGCGCCCTGCCCGCGGCCACCACCCACGCGGCCGTCGCCGCCCCCTACGCCCACTGCACCGCGCCCCTGCGCCGCCTCGCCGACCGCTACGCGTCCGAGATCTGCCTCGCCGCGGCGGCCGGCGAGACCCCGCCCGACTGGGTCCTCATCGGCTTGGACACGCTGCCCAAGGAGATGGCCGAAGGCGCGCGGCGGGCGGGCACGGTGGAGCGGGAGTGCGTCGACATCGTCGAGGCGGCCCTGCTCAAGGACCGGGTGGGGGAGGTGTTCGACGGCTGCGTGGTGGAGGTCGAGGAGCACCGGCCGACCGTGGGGCGGGTGGTGTTGCAGGAGCCCGCCGTCATAGGCCGGATCGAGGACGGGACGCCTCTTCCGCTGGGCGAGCGGCTGCCGGTGCGTCTGATCGAGGCCGATCCGGGCACGGCGAAGATCCGGTTCACCCCCGCGTGAGCCCGCGTACGAGGGTCAGGCGGCGACGAACCAGCGGGTGAGGGCGTCCTTGAGGGCGTCCCGGTCGTCGTCCCCCTTGTCGTCCTCGTCCTCGTCCGCGGCCCAGGCGACGAAGCCGTCCGGCCGTACGAGCAGACCGGTCAGCCCCGGACGCGCGGGGCAGGCGACGGTCAGCACGTCGACCCGGTCGGCGTACCCCTCCGCGAGGCCGCGCAGCGTGGGGTCGTCGGCGAGGTCGAGGAGCACGGCCCGGCCGCCGTGCAGGTGGTCGCCGAGCCGGGTGCCGTCGGAGAGCTCCAGGTCCGGGGCGCTGTGGCCGGTCAACGGGTGGTCGCCGGGCAGGTCGAGGTGCTGCCAGACGCCGGAGATCTGCTGGACGAGGTAGGTCGTCCCGGTCGTCGTCAGCGCCAGGTCGGTGACCACCCGGCGCAAGGCGCGGGCGTGCCGGTCGGGGCGCATCACGGCGATCTGGGCGCGGGTCCAGTCGAGCACCCAGGCGCCGACGGGATGCCGTTCGGCGGTGTAGCTGTCCAAGAGGGAGTCGGGGGCCGACCCCCGCACCACGGCGGCCAGCTTCCAGCCCAGGTTCATGGCGTCGCCGAGCCCGAGGTTGAGTCCCTGCCCGCCGAACGGCGAGTGCACGTGCGCCGCGTCCCCGGCGAGCAGCACCCGGCCCTCGCGGTAGGTGCTCGCCTGCCGGGCGTTGTCGGTGAACCGGGTCGAGGTGAGCACCTTGTGGACGGTCACCTCGTCCACCCCCGACACCCGGCGCAGGGCGGCCTGGAGCTCCCCGGCTGTGACGGGCGCCGAACGGTCGGCGGGCGGCCCGTCGAACTCGACGGTGAGGATCCGGCCCGGGAAGGGCCCGTTGACGTACGTCCCCACATCCGTCGTGTTCCACCCCGTCCCGAGCCGCTCGCCCCCGGTCATCTCGACGACCGCCTGATAGCCGGTGATCTCCGGTTCCGTGCCCGGGAAGTCGAACCCGGCGAGCTTGCGGACGGTGCTGCGCCCGCCGTCGCACCCCACCAGCCAGCCCGCCCTGACCTGTGCGCCGTCGGCGAGGTGTACGACCACTGCGTCGTCGTAGGGGTCGAAGCCGTCCAGGGCCACGCCCCGGCGCACCTCGACGCCGAGCCGTTCGGCACGGGCGCCCAGGATCCGCTCCAGCTCGACCTGCGGCACGCCGAGCCCGACGCCGTCGGCGGGGCCGATGTCGGCGAAGGCCGGGTCAGTGGGGTCGAACAGGTCGCCGCGCATCATGATCCCGGCGAAGTGCCCGGCGAACTTCGGGGGTGTGCGGGGCGCGTCGGCGCTCCTGTCCCCGAGGAAGGCCCGCATCCGCCACCGGTTCCTCTCCCAGGCGGCGGCGAGGTCGGGCAGCATCCCGCGCCGGTAGAGCGCCACCGCGCCCGCCGTGTTGATCCCGCCCGCCTTGATGGTCTCGTCCACCTCGGCCAGCCGCTCCACGACCAGCACGCGCGCACCGCCGAGGCGCAGCTCCCCGGCGAGGAAGAGGCCGACGGGCCCACCGCCGACCACCACCACGTCGTAGTCGCTGTCGCTCTTGGCTTCTGTCGTCGTCGTTGTCACGACTTAACTGTAGTCACTAAAAGTTTCGAGCGGCTATAGTTTTCCTGTGATCGACGAGAGCAGGCCAGGGGAGTCCCTGCGGGAGCGCAAGAAGCGGGAGACGCGGCAGCGGATCTCGAACGTCGCGACGGTGATGTTCCGGGAGCACGGCTTCGACCGGGTGACCGTCGCCGAGGTCGCACGGGCGGCCGGTGTCTCGGCGATGACGGTCTTCAACTACTTCCCGCGCAAGGAGGACCTGTTCCTCGACCGCATTCCCGAGGCGGTCGCGGCCTTCGCCGGGGCGGTACGGGACCGCGCGCCCGGTGAGTCCCCGCTGGCCGCCCTGCGCCGCCTGGCCTTCCGGTTCATCGACGCGGGGCATCCGCTGGGCGGGGTGGGGGAGGGCTTCGCCGGCTTCTGGTCCGTCGTCGCCGACTCGCCCGCGCTGCTGTCCCGGGCCCGGGAGGGTGCGGAGGAGGTGGAGCGGGCGCTGGCCCGCGCCCTCGCCGAGGCCGGCGTCGGCGACCCGGAGCTGACGGCGGCCGTGGTCGTCGCCGCATACCGCTCGGTGTGCGTGGTCTCCGTGAGTCGTGAACTCGCGGGCGAGCCGTACGAGGAGGTCGTCGTGGACCACCGGGTGCGGATGGGGGCCGCGTTCGACGCGCTGGAGCGGATGTTTCCGGGTGTGTGACCGGGTGACCGGGTGACCGGGTGGACCGGGTGGACCGGGTGGACCGGCGGGGTCGGCTGGACCGGCGGGGTCGGCTGGGCCGGCGGACCGACCTTGACGGCTAACGCCGTTAGCCGTACCGTCGAGGCTAACGGCGTTAGCTGATATGCCTTCGGGAGGCAGTCATGACCACCACGACCACCCCTGCAAGCACTGCGACCACGGATGCCACCCCCCGGCTCCGCAGCGCCGCAACCGTGGCCCGCCGTACGGCCTGGCTGGCCGGAGCCCTGTTCTGGACGGCCTTCGCCGTCCTGGAGGGCGTGAACCACGGCTGGCTCGCCGGCGCCTTCGCCCTGCTCTTCCTCCTCCTCCCGGACCTGACCTTCCTGGTCGCCCTCGACGAGGCGCCCCGGATGGCCAAGGGGCAGCTGCCGCCGCGCGCGGTGCCGTACTACAACGCGATGCACCGCGCGCTGGTCCCGCTGGCGCTGCTCACGGCGTACGCGGCGCAGCCCCTCTTCTTCTGGCCTCCGGCCTTCGCCGCGCTCTGCGGCTGGCTGGCCCACATCTCGTACGATCGCGCCTTCGGCTACGGACTGCGCACGAAAGAAGGCTTCCAGCGTGACTTCCAGCGTGACTTCCAGCGTGACTGACGACCGGCTGACGGCAAGGGCGCGGGAGATCGTCGCGGCGGCCAGGGAGCTGCTGGAGGAGTCCGGCCCGGCCGACCTCACCATGCGCACCCTCGCCGACCGACTCGGCATCAAGGCCCCCTCCCTCTACAAGCACTTCCCGGACAAGCACGCCGTGGAGGTGGAGTTGACCGCGCTGATGCTGGAGGAATCGGCCGCGGCCCTGGAGGCGGCCGCGACCCGGCACCCCGGCTCCCTGGGGGCCCTGGCCGAGGCGTACCGCGCCTACGCCCTGGCGCACCCGCACCTCTACTGCCTGGCCACCGAACGCCCCCTGCCGCGCACCCGGCTGCCGGCCGGCCTGGAGGACCGGGCCGCCCTCCCGCTCCTGCGGGCCTGCGGCGGAGACCTGGATCTGGCCCGCGCCACCTGGGCGTTCGCGCACGGCATGGTCGTCCTGGAGATCCACGGCCGCTTTCCGGACGGCGCCGACCTGGACGCGGCATGGAAAAGGGGTGTCCGGGCGTTGCACCCCTAGGGCTTAATACGGCCATTGCGCGAGGGGGGTGCGGACGTGGCTGAACAGGCACGGTGGACGCGGGCGAGACTGGGTCGTTGCGGCCCGGCGCTCGACCTGCTGACGGCGAACTTCGAACGGCACACCTATGCCCCGCACGCGCACGCCGAGTTCACCATCGGGGTGTGCGTCGGCGGCTCCGAGGTCATCGACTACCGGGGCGGCCACATCAGCACCGGCCCCGGTTCGATCGTCGTCCTGGCCCCCGGCGAGATGCACACCGGCGGCCCGGCCACCGCGACCGACGGCTACGCCTACCGCGCCCTGTACGCGGACCCGGCCCTGCTGGCGGACGGCACCCTGGACGCCGTACCGCACTTCCGGGACCCAGTCCTCGACGACCCCGAGCTGGCCGCCGCCTTCCGCCGGACCCACACCGAACTGGCCGCCTGCCCGGACCCGCTGGAAGCGGAGTCCCGCCTGCCGTGGCTGCTGACGGCGCTGTCCCGGCGCCACTCCACGGCACGACCGGCGACGGACCGGGTCCCCGGGGCCCACGGCATCTCCCTGCTGGTCCGGGATCGCCTGGCCGACGAGCTGACCTGCCCGCCGTCGCTCGCCGACCTGGCCGCGGACCTGGGCCTCTCCCGCTACCAGCTGCTCCGGGCGTTCCGTACGACGATGGGCGTACCGCCGTACGCCTGGCTGGCCCAGCACCGGGTGAACCGGGCCCGTGGGCTGCTGGAGGCCGGCCTGCGCCCGGCGGAGGTGGCGACTCTGGTGGGCTTCGCCGACCAGGCCCACCTGACGCGCTGGTTCCGCCGGGTGCTGGGGGTGACCCCGGCGGCGTACCGCAACAGCGTTCAAGACGCGGCCCGGGTATGAGGCCGATGCTTGCCGCATGACTGCACGCGGCTGGATGTTGTTCTCCCTGATGGGAGTGGTCTGGGGCATCCCCTATCTGATGATCAAAGTGGCGGTGGACGAGGTGTCCCCGTCGACGGTGGTGTTCGCGCGCTGCGCGGTGGGCGCGCTGCTGCTCCTGCCGCTGGCGATCCGGCAGGGCGGCCTGCCGGCCACCCTGCGCGCCCACTGGCGCCCGATGCTGGCCTTCGCGTGCATCGAGATCATGGGCCCCTGGTTCACCCTCACGGACGCCGAGCGCCACCTCTCCAGCTCCACGGCGGGCCTGCTGATCGCGGGCGTGCCGATCGTGGGCGTGGTGGCGGCGCGCTACTTCGGCGGCGAGCGGGAGCACCTGGGCGCCCGCCGCGTCGCGGGCCTCCTGATCGGCCTGGCCGGCGTCGGTGTCCTGACCGTCCCCCACCTGACCGGCGGCGACGCCCGCTCGCTCGGGGAGGTCCTGCTCACGGTGATCGGCTACGCGACCGCACCCCTCATCGCGGCCCGCCGCCTGAAGGACGTCCCGACCCTGCAACTGATAGCCCCCTGCCTGACCCTGTCGGCCCTGGTCTACGCCCCCGCGGCGGCGGCCACCTGGCCCACCGCGATGCCCTCCACGAACGCGCTCCTGTCCCTCCTCGCCCTGGGCGTCCTGTGCACGGCGGTGGCCTTCGTCGCCTTCCTGGAGCTCATCAAGGAGATCGGCCCGACCCGCTCCACGGTGATCACGTACGTCAACCCGGCGGTGGCGGTGGCGGCGGGAGCGCTGTTCCTCGGCGAGAGCTTCACCGCGACCATCGCCGTGGCCTTCACCCTCATCCTGGCGGGATCGGTGCTGGCGACGCTGACCTCGGCGCCTCGGGGGGCCGCAGGGCCGGTGCCGACCGGCCCCGAGGCCCCGGCCGCCACCCGCCGGCTGTTCCGCCGCGGCGGTCCGGACCCCCGCCCGGAACGAGGGGAGGCCCGAGCCCGGTAACATGGCCGACACGGCAGACGAGCCGGGCGGGCGGCCGCGTGGAGTCCCTCAGGGGGCTTCCCGAGGAACGTCCGGGCTCCACAGGGCAGGGTGGTGGCTAACGGCCACCCGAGGCGACTCGCGGGACAGTGCCACAGAAAGCAAACCGCCGGGGGTCTCGACCCTCGGTAAGGGTGAAACGGTGGTGTAAGAGACCACCAGTGCCCAGGGCGACCTGGGCAGCTAGGTAAACCCCACCCGGAGCAAGGTCAAGAGGAGCGCTGTGAAAGGCGCTCTGCGGGGACGTTCGAGGGCTGCCCGCCCGAGTCCCCGGGTAGACCGCACGAGGCCGGCGGCAACGCCGGTCCTAGATGGATGGCCGTCGCCGAGGGGCCCGCGAGGACCCCTCGGAACAGAACCCGGCGTACAGCCCGACTCGTCTGCCGCCTTCTGCGTCTTTGCCGGGGAGAGGCCTCCGACTTGCATCGGAGAACCCTCTTCGGGCTTTCGGCGGCTTACCGTGTCAGCCGTTCCCGGACGGCTTGCAGCCTGCCTTCGTGGCCAGCAGCGCGACGAAGCCACGTTTGGTCGGCTGGGCCGAATAGTCGCGAACGCGGAGAGTCCAGCCATCCTTGGTGAGGGTTATCCGCCGCATCCCCTTCACCTGAGTGCGACGCTCGCCACCCCAGCCGTCGTCCTGAAGGCTCGTTACCGCAGCGGCCACGGGGTCGGGCCCGTTCTGGGCCAACTGCTGGAGCAGGTAACCCACGACACAGCCCCGCTCGTCCCTGGTGGGCTCGTCCAACAGGGACAGGCCACCCGCGTGGACGGCGGTCTTCAGATTCTGCTCGATGTCGATCGCCGTCGAAGTCCGGCCCGCGGCCTCGGTTGTGGACGTCCCCAGGGACGTCGATGCACCCGGGGAAGCCGGTGTCGTGCCGCAGCCGACGAGGAGGGTCAGCAGTGCGCCTGTGGTGCTCACGACGGCCGCAACCCTCAGTGGCCGCGGTGCGGGGCGGAGGGTCTCAGCCCTGGACGAGTTTCGCAACGCCTTCACCTGCCTGGTCGGCAGCGGTGTAAAGATCACGGACTTTCTTCAGGTAACGGCCGAGGATTTCCAGGTAGCCGTCCGGGATGTCGCCGTTGCGAAACGTCCTCGCGATCTCGTCGGCCTGACCGGCGACGGACCGTTCGACGTCGATGGAGACCAGGAAACGGGCTGCGACCGACACCTCGTCCGGCGGGAGGTAGAAGCAGGCGGTGCCGAGGTCGTCGTCACCGAGGAGATCGCCCATGGTGATGGGGAGTTCGCTGACCTCCTCGGGGCCCTGACTCAACAGGATCTGCTCCAGGACTTCCCACTCGCGGCCGAGAAAGCATTCGCTCTCCACACCGCTGCGTTCACCCGAGAATCCGGTTACGACGTGCCGGAATCCCTTGTCCGCATCCGCGGCGGAAAGCCTGCGAAGCGTCATATCCATCGCCAACTGCTCCGATCCACAGGTCTCAGGGGGCCCTCATTGTACCGTCGGCTCATGGGATGACTGGAAGCGGCATCGGGATACCACCTCCGACCGGGCTCTTGGGCATCCAAGGATTGTTGGACCAGTCATGGTTCGTGATGTTCTCATGCCACCAGTTCTGGGTTTTCTCCCACCATGAATCCTCTTTTTCCTGTTCCTGCTCCTGGACTTGCGGTTCGGGTAGCGTGATCCGTTTGATCTCCTTGGTCTTGTAGGCGATCACGCCCTTGCTCCGAGTGGACGGGTACGACTCGACCCATTCGTTCTTCTTGAAGTTGTTGATGCCGGCCTGGGGCGGTATGTCGAATCCGACCTTGGCTTTCAGGTGTCCCATGCCCATGTCGTTGAGCTGCTTCTGCAGGTACTTGACCTTGTCCGTCACTTCCTTTCCTCCCTTGCGTTCCGCTTCTCCGCCGCCGTGCTTCACATCCCAGACGTAAACGCTGTCGTCGGTCCAGTACAGAAGGTCGGCCCAGCCGTCTTCCTTTCCGGGATGCTCGCTTGACCCGCCCTTGATCCAATTCTCGGAATCGCGGAGTTTCGCGGTCTGTTGCAGATCGACCGTCACGACGCCGCCACCGTGCGGCTGGACCATCACCAGCCATGACTTGGCCATCAGAATCGTGGTGTCGTGAGCCAGGGTGTACTTCTCACGGACCTTCTTGAAGGCCTCGGCCCGAGCCTTGCGCTTTCGCTCTTCTTCCGCTCGCTTCTTCCGCGCCTGTTCCTGCTCGTACTGCATCCGGTCCGGGTCGTACAGCCCGGTCGGGTCGCTCTGCGTCGTGGGGTTGTTGTGGCTGTAGGCGTAGCCGTTGATCTGGAGCGGATCGGCCGTGTCGATGACCGGGTCGGCGGACAGGAAGCGCCCGGTGGACGGGTCGTACTCGCGCGCGCCCAGGTGGGTGAGGGCGGTACTGGTGTCGTCGATGCCACTACCGAGATACGAACGACTGTTTGGCCAGTTTGTCGGCTTGGTGCCGCGGACCTCTCCATAGGGCTTGAAGAAGCGTCGCGTGTAGGGCTGCCCGCTGGTCTCGTCCACCGACATGGTGGCCGTGCCGAGCGGATCACTGAGCAGAACACTGAGCTTGTGCCCCGTGGCACTGCCGTACTTGGTGGAGCGGACCACCGACGGCGCGCCTTTGTGCGTGTACGTGCGGGTGGCCTGGACGGCGTTGCCCTTGACGTCCGCGGAGACTTCGGTCTCGCCGAGGTAGAGCACGCTGCCGGCCGCGGAATGCTGGAGGATGCGGTTGCCCTCGGCGTCGTAGACGTACGACGTGTGATCGGCGAGGGTCCACTGCTGAGCAGCACTGCCGTTGCAGGTGTACAGCTGCAGGTCGGTGCCGTCGGCGTCGTTGGAACTGGGTACGTCGACGCACTTGCCGGAGGCCGGGTTGTAAAGGCTCTGGTCCGAGGCGCGAACGGTGAACTTCTGGGTGGCGCTGCCGTCGCAGGTGGCAAGCAGGATCTTGGTGCCGTTGGCCGTGCCGTTGGCGCTGGCGCATTTGCCCATTACGCGCAGGGTGTCACCGGACGGCTTCCACTGCTGCGCGGCGCTGTTGTTGCAGCGGTAGAGCTGAATCGCGCTGCCGTCGGCGGTGGAACTGCTGGTGTCGTCGAGGCACTTGCCGGACAGGCCGACGACCGCGCCCGCGCCGTCACCGAATCCGGTGACGTCCGTGACCTTGTTCTCGGTGTTCCAGACGAGGCTCTGGCTGCCACCGGTCAAGGTCCGGGTCTTGGTGTTGCCCGTCGCGTCATTGACGTAGATGAGGTCGGCGCCGGTCGCCGGGTCGGTCTTGGTGAGCGTGTGTGGCTGGGCCAGCTTCGGAGCACTGGTGCCGTTGCCGCTCACCAGCGTGCCGTAGGAGTACGTACTGGTCTCGTCCAGCGCGGAGTCGGCCGGGTTGTGCTCGGTCAGCGAGGCACGGTTGCCGATGGTGTCGAAGGTGAACGACTGCCAGTAGGCCGTGCTGCCGGTTGCGACGGTGCCGGAGGCCGGAGCCGCGCCCGCCAGCGACGCGGAGATGTCGACGATTTTCCCGGCGGAGTCGGTCGCGGCGGCCTCGGCGATCGGACCGGCGGAGGTCTGGCCGTCCTCGCGGTAACCCCACACCGTGCCCGAGGCCGACTTGCAGCCCGTGCCGACGGTACCGACGGCGGCGCTGGAGGTCCAGGCGTGGACCAGTTCGCCCATGTTGTCGTAGGTGAAGCACTGGTTGTCCCAGACGGAGGTCGTTCCGTCGGTGAGCTTGCGCGCTGTGGAGGTGACGTTTCCGGCGCGGTCGTACGAGTAGTAACTGTCGGCCAAGCGGTGGGAGTTCGCGGTCTCCCGGTCCCACACCGTCCGTTGCAGGCGCCCGGTGTGTTCGTCGATGAAGTTACTGGTCCACACCCGGTAGGGCTGGGGTCCGCTGACGGTCCGGAGGGGTTCACCGTACGGGGAGTAGGTGACGTCGCTGGTGTACCAGCTGAGGCCGGAGGTCGACACGGGGAGGCCGTCGGCGTCGTAGCGGGTGACGACCTTCTCCTGGGCCAGTCCGCCGACCGCGGGCAGCGTGACGCTCAGCGGCTTGCCGCCGGGCGTGTAGGTGTAGCTGTACTTGTACGTGCCGGAAAGGCCTGCCGTGTTCGCGTTCGCGGGGATGACGATCTCGCCCCCCGTGGGCCGGTACTCGGTGTCGTAACCGGTGACGCGGGTGATGTAGTCGCCGGTGGCGTCGTGGCGTATGGAGGAAGCCGGCTGACCCAGGGCGCCGGCCGGGTCGTAGGTGAACTCCTTGACAGGGGCTGCGTCGGGAGAACCCTCGCGGGACGCGGTGACACGCCCGATCTCGTCGTAGGAGGTGTAGACGGTCTTCAGTGAGGAGTCGGTGACACTGACCGTGCGGTCCAGGTCGTCGTAACCGAAGGACGAGGCGCCGGTGTCCGGGTCGGTGGAATCGGTCAGGCGGCCGCGGGCATCGTAGGTGGACGTCCACAGGTTGCCGGCCGCGTCCTTGATCCTGGTGCGGTTGCCGCGGGGGTCGTAGCTGTACTCGGTGTTGCGCCAGTGGCTCAGCCCGACATCGGTGTAGTGCTGAATGAGGTTGACCCGGCCGAGCGCGTCGGTCCACGACTTGACCGCCGGGGTCGCGCCGCCGGCCGGCCGCCTGAGTGTCCAGTTGTCACCGTAGGTGGTGCTGTCCGAGTACACGGCCTTGCCGCTGTGGACCGTGGTCGTCCTGACCGGGCGCTCCATGCCGTCGTAGGTGGTCCTTTTGAGACTGGGAACCATGGAGTCGCTCGCCCGCTTGAACTGCGCGGCAACCGGATCGCCCTTGGCGAGGTAGCTTCCGGTCTGCTCGCGGACCAGGCCATGGTCGTCGTAGCGGGTGTCGGTGATGATCCGGCCGGGGCCGTGCGCGTCGCTCTGGGTCTGGATCGGACGCATCAGGCCGTCGTAGATGGTGACCTGTCTGGCGTACTCGCCGTTGTCCTTCAGGCTTTTGACGGTCACTGCCGTCGGCTTGGTCACCGTGGCCGTGGCCGTCGCCATCTGGTAGTTGATCACTACGTCGGGGCTCTGGTCGCCGGATGAACGTGCGGCGGTCCAGCCCTTCACCAGACGGCCGAGGGCGTCGTACTCGTTGCGGACGACCCGGCCGTTGGGGTCGGTGATGGTGAGAGTCAGGCCGCGCCCGGGATCGATGGTGCTGACCGAGGCGTGGCCCTTCGCGTTGATGGTCTTGATGGCGGTGACCGGTCCTCCTGCGTCACCGGGGGTGTACTGGGTCTCGGTGGTCTTCTCGAGTGCGTCCGTCACCTTCCGGACCCGGCCGAGCGGGTCGTAGGTGGTGCCGGTGACCACCGAATAGGAGGTGCCGGCGCCATTGGTCGACGCGGAACTGGTGGCAAGGCCCCTGGTCGGGGCCGCGCCCCAGGCACCGTCGTCGTAGCTGACCCGGGTGGCCTCGATCAGCTGGGTCGCCGGATCGGCCTTGTCGTAGTCCGCACACGACGTCGCGGTCTTGCGGACCTGCTTGGGCAACCCGATGAGGTGGGCCGACTCATTGGCGACGTAGTCGGTCTTCGCACAGGTGTAGTCGCTGAGCGTCTCACCGCCGGTGCCGTTCGGTTTGACCACTTCGGTCTGCACCTGTACCGGCAGGCCGTAGTCCGAGTCGACCTCGGTCTCTGTGCGCACCGCCTGCCAACTGGAGCCGACCGTCTGGATGTCGTCGGTGCGCTTGATACCCGTGCGCTGGGCGAGCAGGGGGGACAGGCCCCCGTCCCGGTCACGGGAGGCGGTCTGCTTCGACCACGGGAAGTTCAGGGTGCGCTGGAGGACGCGACCGCCCGTGCCGTCGTAGGAGATCGCCTCGGCGATCACGCCCGCGTACGGGGGTGCGTCGTCGGCGACGAGGGTGACCTCGCCCTTGGAGTCCTTGACCGCGCCACCCGCGCCCCGGAAATAGCGCTTGACGGAGAACGACTGGGTCTGGAACACACCGACGCCGGCGCTGTTCTTGGCACCCTTGACCGTGGTGACCTGCTGGTAGCCGCGCCAGACGCCGTAGGTGCGCAGGGAAGGCTTGGAGAACTCGTCGTCGTCCTTGCCCCAGGCGGCTCCGGAGTAGGTGTACTTGCTGGTGATGCGGTCCGATACGCCGGTGATCCTGTCGGTCTCGGTGACCGAGTGCACGACGTACTTGTTGAACCAGGCCAGAGCGGGCTTCTCCAGGTCGCCGTCCGGGGACCAGCGCACCGGATAACAGGTGCCCTGGTTGCTCTCCGGCGCCACGGAGGGCTCGGTCCTGCAACCGCCCTTGTAGACGATCTCGATATCACCGCCGTTCTCCGTGGACACCGTGCCGATCCGCGGGCGGGTGAAGCCGGGGCGCGGATCGTCCTTGTAACGGGGAACGAGGTTGGGCAGCTGCTGGTCCTTGAGATAACCGCCGAGCGGATCGTTCTTGTCCACGACGTAGGCGCCGAAACTGACACCGGCCGTCGTCAGCGTGGTGCCGGTGCTGTCACCGGGTGCGTAGCCGGTGCGGGTGATGGCGTTCAGCCAGAGCCCGGGGGAGGTGTTGTACCAGTCGCGGGGGAAGGACTGATGGAGGGTGTACGTGTCCACCTTGGCCAGCCCGGTGACGCCGAGACGGGCGCCGTAGGTGGTCACGGACGCCAGGCGCATCCGGGTCCAGAACGATGGAAAGGCCGGACACAGTTTGGAGCCGGACTTGCAGTTGAGGTTGCCCGGGCTGTCCCACCAGGGGCGGTAAGAGGCAGGGTTCTTGGTGTCGTCGAACTTCTCGGCGGCGCAGGAGCCGTCGGTCTCCAGGCAGCGCTGCCCGGCGTCGAGGACGACCTTCGCGGAGGGCTTGGTGAGGTCCGAGGTGCGCAGCCCGTACTCGATGCTGGTGGGGTAGCCGCCGCGGACGTACTTCACCGGGTTTTTGAACTTCTTGTTGGCGGCGTAGTAGTTGGTCTCCGGCTGCCAGTCGACGACCATCGCGTTGCCGTGGACGTCGACGACCTTGTCCAGACCCCATTGCCAGGCCTGGTCGCAGCGCGAGTCGGCGAAGGCGTCCTTGTGGCAGGGCTCGTCGGGGTGGTTGCCGTAGACCGGGACGGTGAAGACGGAGTCGGTGTCGGCGTGACCGCCCCCGACCTTGTCCAGACCGTAGAAATACTGGGTACCGTCATTGGTGGTGACGACCCAGTACTCGCCGTTGTCGTCACCGTTGTCCGCGCCGGTGCGGTGCTCCACCCTGGTGCCGTCGTCCTGCTCCGGCCGGTAGGTGTCGGAGCTGCCCACGCGCACCAGTTCGGTGGTCTTGCCGCCCAGCGTCAGCACGGCGTTGTACGAGACCCAGCACAGGTCCGAGGTCTTGTACTTCTTCTCCTTGTTGTTGGCCGCTCCGGCGCCGATGTCCTCGCGGTCGTCCTTGCAGGTGCGGTACCGCCGCTCGATGTGGCCCGGGTCGTAGTCCCAGCCCTCTCCGATCCAGGAGGCCTGCGGAGATGTGGTCGCCGTCTTGCCGTCCACGGCCTGCGAGTTGTAGTCGAACGAGATGTCAGGCTTGGGACCGGCCGGGGTGGGCGGCACCTGCAGGGGGTACGACCAGGTGAAGGCGCCCGACGAACCACCGGCGCTCCACTTGCCGTCAGCGGCGAGCGGTGTCGCCTTGAACGTGCCGCCCGGACCCGAACCCGAATCCACCGCACCGACCACCGCCTTGTCACCGGTGGCCGCCGCCTGACGGACATACGACGCCTGGCGGACTCCCGAAGACGCCGAGGCGCTGGTCGCCGAGGCGGAGGAGACCGTGCCGTCGGCAGCGGTGTCGACGGTGGCGGTGACGGTCCTGGAGTCGGGGTCGTTGACCGTCTCCAACTCTGTGTAGGACCGGCACTCCTCCAGGTCGGGGGTGGTGAGGTAGCACTCGGGGAACTGCACGAACTGCAGGCGGGAGGCCCAGTCGGCGCCGTAGAGGTTCTCGTACGTCTTGTAGCTGAGCTGGACCGAGATCGGCACCGATCCGGTGGCGGGCGCGGTCACGGTGACCACCGCGCCGTCGACGCCATCGGACTCGGCTGCCGTGCGGGCGGACACGGCCACTTGCCAAGTGCCGGTCGGCGCGGGGGCGTCCGGGGCCCGGCCGAGCTTGACGGGGAGCGCGCCGGCGGGCGTGTAGTCCACCGGGCTCACCGTGGTGGTGCCGCCCAGGGCGGCCGTCTGAGTGGTGCCGCCGAAGGAGATGGCGGCGGTGCCGGACACGGCCGGGGTGGTGGTGCCGGCCGGCGCCTCGTGCTGGGCTTCGGGGGTGTCGACCGCGATGCTGTCGAGCTTGGCGTCGCGGGTCGAGCCGCTGACCAGCGGCTCGGCGGCCAACTGCTCCAACGTGACGTCCTCGCGCGGCACTTCGGCGCTGGCCGGATCCGGAGGCGCCGCCATGGCCTCCGTCGGCAGCAGCGCCGTCGCCAGCGCGAGGCCCATGGCCGGGAGCAGAGCGGAACGGCGGCCGCGTGAGCGGCGCACGGACGTGAAGACAGGCACAGCAGACCCCCCGAACGGCATGAAGCGGCCGAATGAGCAGACAGCGCTGCGCACAGGTAAGGCCGCATCAAGAACGGCCTGATTTTGTGGGGGAGTTGTGGGTAAAGCCAGAGTTCCCTGTGGCTTAGTGGTGATCATCACGTCGCGTAGCGGTCATGTACGTTCAAAATCGGACCCAATGACACCCCAACAGACCGCAATGAGATGGCCATCGAAAACGGGCGCGTGACGGCCGCTGCTCCTTCGGACATGATCTGGTCCCGTTGTCCGACGGGGGAAAGGGAACGCGCGCATGACGACCACACGGCCGAGCAGATGGCGCCGCATGGCGGGTCGCCGGATCACCGCGACAGCCGTCGTGGCCGCCGTCGCGGCCTCCGGTCTGACGTATGCCGGACTGAACGGCGACGGCGGCCGGCCGCAAACCGGCACGCAAGCCCCGCACAGCGCACCGCTGAGCGAGGCCGACGCGGCGGCGAAGGCAGCGCGGACCGGAAAGCCGGTCGAGGTCACCGGACTGCGCACGGCGTACGAGACCACATGGGCGCGGCCGGATGGGCTGCTGCAGCGCCGGGTCCACTCCACGCCGATCCGGGCCAAGGTCGGTGGGACCTGGCGGGCGATCGACACGACCCTCACACACACCGCGGAAGGCTGGTCTCCCAGGGCCACCAACGTACGGATGACCTTCTCGGGAGGTACGCGAGCCGGCACCCGGCCAGGTGACGAGCGGGCCGATCGCGGCACGGGTGTACGCAGGATGCCGCTGCTCGCGCAGGCGGACGCCACGACTTCCAGCGCGCTGGTGACACTCAGCACGGCTGATCACGACATCGTCCTGACCTGGCCCGGCGCCATACCGACGCCCGTCATCGACGGCTCCCGCGCGCTCTACCCCGAGATCCTGCCGGGAGCGGACCTGGTGCTGACGGCGGACGACGGCGGCTTCGCGCAGTTGCTGGTGGTCAAGTCCCGTCAGGCAGCGGCCGATCCCCGTGTGGCGCAACTTTCGTACGGCCTGTCCTCTCCCGATCTGAGCTTCTCGCTGGACCCGACGACCGGCATCGTCAGCGCCGACGACACGGACGGCGAGGAGGTGGCGGTCTCCTCCACCCCGCTGATGTGGGACAACTCCGGCACCCCGGCGCTCACTGACGGTCAGGCAGGCAGCAGCGCCTCGCCGACCGCGTCCGAAAGCCTGTCCTCGGACGTCATCGGTGCGCCGGACGACTCGGAGTCGCCGACGGACGCCTCGCCCGAGCCCAGTGACAGCGTCAACGACGGTGACGAGGCTGACACCGACAACGAGGCTCTGTCCGACGCGACCGACGAGGCTCCCGACCCATCGGCCACCGAGAGCGAGGCGGCCGAGCCCTCCGTACCGGCCGAGGCGTCCCCGGATCCCACCCACAGTGGCGCGGCGGCAACACTCGACCTGCCGTCACTGGCGGGGCCGGAGCCTGATTCGCGCGGCACGGTCGTCGAGACGGATCTGAACGGCTCGACCTGGACCCTGACGCCGGACCAGGGCTTCCTCACCGACCCGGACACCGTCTACCCGGTCTTCATCGACCCGTCGGTGAGCAAGCACACCAACGACTGGACGACGGCGTACAGCCGCTACCCGAAGGCGAACTTCTACAACGGACGGAACTTCAACAAAGGGACGCATGAAGCACGCGTCGGCTTCGAGTCCGACACCTGGGGCACCGGCCGCTCGTTCTTCAGCATCGACTGGAACCCGGACCTGAAGGGCGCGTCCGTCATCAGCGCCAAGCTGCACGCCCTGGAAACCTACTCCTGGTCGTGCAGCGCCCGCACCATGAACGTGTATCTGACCGGGCCGATCAGCAACAAGACGAACTGGAACAACGCCCCGAAGATGACGGCGGGCAACAAGCTCGCGAGCAAGAGCTTCGCGCACGGCTACAAGTCGGGGACCTGTCCGGACGACTACGAGGCCTTCGACGTCAAGTCCGCCGCGCAAAAGGCCGTGGCGGGCGGCTGGGACACGATGACCATCGGCATGCGCGCCGGCGACGAGAACTCCGCGTACAGCTGGAAGAAGTTCCAGGCCGACGGCGGCAACGACCCGTACGTCGAACTGGTCTACAACCGGCCGCCCGCCGCGCCCTCGCACCTGGACCTCGACCCCGACCTGTCCTGCGACACCAGCTCGCCGTACATCAATGTCGGCGCCTCCTCGATCACCTTCTGGGCGAACTCCAGCGACAAGGACTCCAACCTGGCCTCCGTGCGCTTCGAGTTGTGGCCGACGGGCGGCAGCGGCAACCTGCTCGGCGCCAAAGGCACCGTTTCGGTAGGCAGTCAGACCGACTCCGCCCGGGTGCATACCAGTCCGTTCTCCACCAGCGGGCTCAAGAACGGCGTCAAGTACTCCTGGCGGGCGAAATCGGTCGACAAACGGGGCACCGTCTCCGCGTACGCGCCGAAGAAGATCCCTTGCCGTTTCGTCTTCGACAGCTCACGGCCCACTCCGCCCGTCGTCACCTCGACGCAGTTCCCCGACGCGGACGCGAAGGACAACGGCTTCGGGAACGACGACGAGGACTCCAAGTGGAGCACCGTCAAGTTCGGTACAGCGGGCTCCTTCACCTTCAAGGCCTCGCAGACCGATGTCGTGAAGTACGAGTACGGCTTCAACGCGCCCACCTACACCGGCTCCTCCACCAGGACGAACGGCGCGGCCACCTCGACACTGACCACCTGGTCCAACGCCAAGCCTCCGCTCGCGGGACCCAATGTGCTGTACGTACGGGCCGTTGACGACGCGGGGAACGTGTCCGACCCGCGGAAGTACTTCTTCTACGTGACACCGCGCGACGACGCCGACGCCCCCGGCGACTTCACCGGCGACAACCTCCCCGACCTGATGGTCGTGGACGCGAACGGCAATCTGCGGATGTACCCGGAGCGCGCCACGGCCGACCTGTCCAAGGGCACCGGCATGCTCGGGTACTCCATGTCCGGCGCCTACCGCGAGAATCCCGCCAAGGACCCCAACGGTGGAGACGGCGACGTGCCCCTGTACGTGGCACCGCCCTCGGGCTACTGGAAGAGCACTCTGATCGCCCATCTCGGCGACGTCTACGGTGGCGACGGCCTCCAGGACCTGATCGCGGTGCGCGAGGGCAAACTGTGGGTGTATCCGGGCGACGGCTACGGGGCGGTCGACATCGGCAGGCGACAGGAAATCCTGCTTCCGCCGGGCGCGCCCGATCCCGCGACCATCACCCAGATCGTCTCGGCGGGCGATGCCACGGGCGACGGCAAGCCCGACTTCTTCCTCACGGTCGGCGACGCGTTGTGGGCGCTGATCGGGTACAACGGCGCCACTGTGGACGAGGCCCGGCGACTGTCCGCGTCGTCCTGGACGGAACGTGACCTCGTGGCCGCCCAGGACGTCTCCGGCGACGGCGTCACCGACTTCGTCTACCGTTCGGACGTCAGTGGGCGTCTGCTGCTGCGCAAGGGCATCAAGGACACCGCGACCAGCGGGGTCGACACAGGTTCACTCGCCTCGGCGGCCGCCTCCTCGGGAGGCGCTGACACCGAGTACGGAGCCTCCGGCTGGAGCAGTTCCAACATCAGGTTCGTCTTCGGCACCCCGGACGCCAACGGGGACGACATCCCCGACATCTGGACCCTGAGGGTGGACGGCACGGTGCGCTTCTACGCCGGCAGCCGCACAGCCCTGAGCGGCTCGGGCACGGAGATCATCAGCGGCGGCTGGCAGAACAAGCTGACCATCGGCTGAGAACTGCCGCGGCTCACCGCTGCCTCGTGAGCATGCTTTCCAGGTAGCGGTGAGCCGTTCGTGAAAGAGGCCAGCCGTCCTTCTCGCGAAGGGGCTGTCCGCTCCGATCTGGCCTTCACGCTCCGGACGTGCACGCAGGAGATGCCGCAACCCACGCCGCCACCTGCGGCCTTTCCGGGAAGGAACTTCTGGTC
Source organism: Streptomyces sp. NPDC006655 (assembly GCF_040703965.1). NCBI lineage: Bacteria > Bacillati > Actinomycetota > Actinomycetes > Kitasatosporales > Streptomycetaceae > Streptomyces > Streptomyces sp. NPDC006655. The sequence continues at coordinate 34,583 of NZ_JBEYJU010000070.1, forward strand.
CGGGACGGAGGCCCGCGTGATCGGCGAGAGGAACATTCCGTAGTTAACGCTTCACGCATTGGTGAGCTGACCGTACAATTCCGCGTCTAGGGGGGGATCAGCGGGACTTGTGCGGCCACCATGACAGTACGGACGTCTGTGGCCGCGCCCTGCGTTGGCGGCGCAGGGAACTGCCGGCGGCGCCGACGCTCCGTTGGCCCAGAGTCGACAACAGCAGGGGCCAGCGTGACGGACTCGCGTGACTTCGGGGGCATCCAGGAACTCGACCGCCTCAAGGCGATCCTCGAGAGCTGGCGCACCTCTCTGGTGGACCTGAGCGGCCGTAACCGGCTGCTCAATTTTCGGCACACCAAGTCGGCGACACTGGAGATCTCGACCCCTTCCGCACAGGAGCTCGTCGAAGGCATGGCCCGCGGCTGGGACTTCGCGCCGCTCCCGGACGAGGAACCGGATGCAGGCGAGGGCATGCGACCTGGTGATGTGGTCCTGGCGAAGAAGGGCGATCGCGCGGACGGAATCGTCACCCAGAAGACCACCGCGCCTTCCCTTCTGCGCGCGTTGAACAGCCTGCGCGCCAAAGCGACGCAGGTCTTCAACGACTATGGCCTGTGGACCCTCAATCTTGGTGTCGGCATGCTCCGCTGGTGTGAGGACGGCGCTGAGGCGGGCAGCGATGCCCCGCTGGTCCTGATGCCGGTGGTCATCGAGCGCGCGCGCAACGGCCGGATTCGCCTCAGGGCGAGCGACGACGAGGAACCGCGCCTCAACCCGGCCTTGAAGGTGAAACTGGAGCAGTTGCATGTCGACTGGACGCCGGTTGGCGAGCAGGACCCTTCGGACCTGCAAGCGGTGCTCTCCGCTGCGGCTCGCGCGGTGGCGGCCAAGGCCGGATGGCAGATCTCCGACCGTGTGGTACTCGCGCTCTTCGCCTCCCACAAGGAGTCGATGTACCAGGACCTGCTGGACAACGAGGATCGCGTCCTCGGCAGTGACCTCGTACGGGCGATGGCTCTCGGTCCGGACTCCGGACTCGCCACCGACCGTTTCGACTTCGAGGAGATCGAGCTCGACCGGATCGACGAACTGAGCCCGCCCGAGAACAGTCCGTTGGTGCTTGACGCCGACGCCTCCCAACGGCAGGCCGTCGCCGCGGCCGTGGCTGGACAGTCCTTCGTCCTGGACGGCCCGCCCGGCACCGGCAAGAGCCAGACGATCACGAACATGATCGCCGGTCTGATGCACGCGGGCCGGAGCGTCTTGTTCGTCAGTGAGAAGGCGGCGGCCCTCGACGTCGTCCTCGACCGGCTGAAGTCGGTCGGACTCGACTCCTACGCGCTGGCCCTCCACAGCCACAACACCAGCCGCAAAGCGGTGGCCCAGGAGTTGGGGCGGGCTCTCGCGGAGGAGCCGCGCGCACCGCAGCTGTCATCCCAGACCCTGGCCCAGGCCAGGGAACTGCGCCTCGCGCTCAGCGACTACGCCGAAGCGATGAACGAGGTCCGCGACCCGCTGGGGCGGACCCTGCACGACGTACTCGGCCGGGTCGGCCAACTGTCCAAGGCGCCGGTGGCGTACCTGACCCGTGGTGACGACACTCCCGGAGCGGTGGCGACGTTTCGCGCCGAGATGCTCAGCGACGAAGACCTGCGCCTGATCGTGGAGGCGACGGAAGCCATCTCCGAGGCTTGGGAGGCGGTCGCCGATCCGTCGTTCCCCTGGCGTGACCTGCGGGCCGGCCTGCCGCATCCGCGTCCGGTGCTGGAGCAGGCACAGGCGGCGCGGGACGCGATCGCGACGGCGGTCGACCGGTACCGGGATCTCGTGCCGGAGGGAGTGCCCGTCACGGACCAGAGCGGAATCGACCGTCTGGTCGCTCTCTTGCGATTGCTCGAGGTGCGGAGTCCTGTGCCGGAAGCGTGGCTGACCACGGATGCCTTCGCCGACGAGGTGGACGACCGGGTCGACGCCTTCCTGGCAGAACTGCGCAAGGTGCAGCGTACGAGCGGTGCCGTCCGCGCGACGGTGGGCGAGCGCTGGCAGGAGCTGTCCACCAGGCTGACGGCTGAGCCGGGGGAAGCCGAGAAGGCGCTCTCGACGATGGCGCCGCGCGGCCTCGACCTCGCCGGACTCACAGAGGAACGAGCGCGACAGCTCGCCGGGGAGTTCGACGGCATCGCCGGTGTGCTGGAGCGGACACTGCAGGGCCTCACCGATGTCAGTCGCCTCACCGGGCTCACGAATCCCGGTGGCCCCGAGGAAGCCCGTCATCTGTGCGACGTGATCGCCGTGGCCGGCACCGAACACCGACCTCTCGAAGAGTGGCTGCTCCCTGAAGGCCCCGTGCGGGCGGAGGAGGCGGCGGTCCGGACCACCGCCGACGCACTGCGAGACTTCTTCGCACGGCGGGACCAGGTCCTCTCCGCCCAAGCCCTCGCAGCGGGCCACGCGGGCCCGGGGTGGGCCGAACTACGTCGGGAAATGAGCGCCGAGCGACCGGCGAACGAGCAGGCCCTCGCCGCACTGGAGCCGCCTGGCACCGACATCGCCTCGTTGACCGGCCGCGAGGCCACGGAGCTGGCCGAGCGGTTCGACACGCTCGCCGACACCCTTGAGGCGGCCGTCGAGCACGCCGACTCGGTCGCCGAGCGCCTCGGGTGCGAGCGGCCGAAGGCGGCGTCCGAGGCGGAGGACCTGGCCACCCTCGTGGAGCTGGCCACAGTCGCGGACCGCACACTCGAAGCATGGCTCGATCCCCGAGCACTTCCCGGGGTCCAGGCAGCCGTCTCGGAGATCACCGCGGCCGCCGAAGACCTGGCTGCCGCGGAAGAGGCGGCACGCGGCACCTTCCTGCCCGAAGTCGTCTCCACGCCCGAACTGCCCGAAGCGGTCCACCGACTCATGGAGGGCCGCCAGGGACTCGTCGGCATGCTGTCCACTGGCGTCCGGGCCGACCGGAAGTTCGTGGCTGGGCTGACGCGCGGCGGCTCGTGGCGCGGTGAGCTGTACGACAAGCTGCCACTCGCCGACGCCTGGTGCGCCGCCCACCGGAAGCTGCGGTCGCTGGCCACGGCCCACGCCGAGCTGCTCGGCCGCTACCGGGGCACCGCGTTGCCCGAGGTCCCGGAACTGCGCAAGGCACTCGCGCACGCCGAAGCGATTCACGCACTCGCGCCGGAGACTGTCGCCGACCCCTACCGCCGGAGTCTGCTCGCCAGGCACCTGGCCGACGGTCGAGAGCCGTGCCCTGCTCTCGTCGAGCAGGGAACGGCGCTGCGCAGCGGTCTCGTCACGTGGCGAAGGAATCTGGACAGCCCGTCGCTGGCACCACACGCGGCCGACCTCACCAAGCAGCCGCTCGACGCCGCCGCCCGCTGGCTGCGCGCCCACCTCGCCCCATTGCGGCAGGCCGTCGCGCTGCTGGACGCCGTGGTCTCGGTCGGTCGCCGGGACAGTGGCCCCGGTTCCGGGTTGACGCTCGCCTCCGCGCGCACGGCGGTCACGGCCGCGCACGCGGCACAGAAGGAGACCGCCGCGTTCGCCGCTCGGGCGGTAACCGACCGTGACCTTCTCGGCCCCTGGTATCAGGGCCTCGACACGCAGGCGGGCGACCTGCACGACTCCGCGCCCAACGGTCTGACGGGCTACGAGGCCATGGGGCAGCTCCTTCGACGCGGCCTTGACCTGACGCGACAGCAACCGGGCCCGTACGTTTCGGAACAACAACTCGGGTTGCTGGGTCGGTACGCCCCGGCAGGGCACCCCCGCACCGAGGCTCTGCGGGCTGCCTTGGACTCCGCCTGGCTGATCACCCGTCTGGCACCCGACACGCTCACAGAACCAGCGCGCCGGACCAGCCTCGTAGACGTACTGGCCGACGGCCGGCCCGAACCGCGCGAACTCCTCGTGCGGGCCGACCAGATCCGCCATGACCTGGATTTGTGGCAGGAATACACCGGGCAACCCCACCTCGCGATGGTCGGCACAGTACTCGCCGCGCACCCCCTCGAACCGGCGGCGAGCTGGCTTCGCGCGCATGTGGAGCCCTTCGAGGACGCGGCCGACCTCATCCGCTCGACCGCCCGCGCCATGGACGAGGAAACAGGTCTCACTCTGTCGCGGGCCAGGGAAGCGGTGGCCGCTGTCGTCTCCGCCCGCGCCGCCGAGTCCTCGTTCGCGGAGAACGACGCCACCTACCGAAGCCTTCTCGGTGCTCTCTACCAGAGCACCGAGACAGACCGCGACGCGATCCTGGACGCCCTGGACTGGGCCCAGAAGGTCCGTCGAACCGCACATGGCGGACACTCCGCGCCGCTGTCGCAAACGGCGGCCCGGCTGATGCTGGCCGCATCGGCCGATCCGTCCGTGGCGGCACGCGCCGGGGACTGGAGCCGCCAGCGCGAGGCACTTGCCGGGCACTTCGAGCCTGAGCGGGCTGAGGAGCTGCGACGCGAACTGGCCGACTCCCTCACCGCGGCCCGGTCCGCCCTGTCCCGCCTGGACCGCGATCCCTTCGGACCGGAAGCCTGGACCAGCTGCGCCGACGCGCTGACCCTGTTGCGCCGCTACCATCTCGACGAACTGCCCGACCAGCTCGCGCGTCGGGAGGTGTCCGCCGAGGACTTCCCCGCAGCCATGGAACGCGCGGTGCTCACCGCGTGGGTCGAGCACCAGCTCGCCATCGACCAGCGGCTGAAGCCGATGCGGGCTGTGGAACGCGATCAGTTGGTGGAGCGCTTCCAGAGGGTGGACCAGGACCTGGTTGCGGCGGCACACGCCGAGGTCATCGCCGCGTGCAACGCCCGCCGCCCTCGCCGGACAGCGGTGGGCCAGGCGGCCCTGCTCCGCCGCGAGTCCGAGAAACAGCGTCGCCACATGCCCGTACGGCACCTGTTGCAGCAGACCCGCGACGTCGTGCGGCTGGTCAAGCCCTGCTTCATGATGAGTCCACTGACGGTCAGTCAGTTTCTGCCGCCGGACTTCGAGTTCGATGTCGTCGTCTTCGACGAGGCGTCCCAGGTCCTGCCCCAGGACGCGGTGAACTCGGTCTACCGGGGCAAGGCCCTCATCGTGGCGGGCGACCAGAAGCAGCTGCCGCCGACCTCGTTCTTCACCGCGGCCGGCGACAACGACGACGGCGACGAATGGGACGAGGACGCCATCGACGGCTTCGAGTCGATCCTCGACATGTGCAAAGCCAGCGGAGTCCTGCGCGGGCTGCCCCTGCGCTGGCACTACCGCAGTCGGCACGAGAACCTGATCGCCTTCAGCAACCACGACTTCTACGACAACTCCATGGTCACGTTCCCCGGCGCGCTGGAACAGGGACCGGACATCGGAGTGGAGTTCATCAAGGCGGACGGCGTCTACGACCGCGGAGGGAACAGCGACAATCCCCTTGAGGCCGCCAAGGTGGCCCAGCGCGTCATCCACCACTTCGACACCCGCCCCGAGCACACCCTCGGCGTGGTCGCGCTGTCGAAAGCGCAGGCGGAGGCGATCGAGGAGGCGGTGCAGAAGGCCAGGGCGGCCCGCCCGGACCTCGACCACCACTTCACGGAAGGCCGCCTTGACGGCTTCTTCGTCAAGAACCTCGAAACCGTCCAGGGCGACGAGCGTGACGTCATCATCCTCTCCATCGGCTACGGTCCCGACCACCGCGGCAAGCTGCTGTCGATGTTCGGCCCCATCAACAGGGAGGGCGGCTGGCGGCGCCTCAACGTCGCCGTGACCCGGGCCCGGCGCCGCATGGAAGTCGTCGCCTCCTTCCACGGAGGCGACCTGCCGGACAGCGCCAACAAGAGCGTGCAACACCTCAAGCGGTACCTGCAGTACGCCCAGCTGGGTCCCGCGATCCTCCAGACCCAGGCCGCCGATCCGGACGCGGCTCCGGAGAGCCCCTTCGAAGAGGAGGTCGTCGACGTCCTGCGCGGCTGGGGGTACGACGTCCAGCCGCAGGTGGGGGTCGCCGGTTTCCGCATCGACATGGCGGTACGGCACCCGGGCGCGCCCGGCACGTACGCGCTGGGCATCGAGTGCGACGGCGCCATGTACCACTCCTCGCGGGCGGCCCGGGACCGCGACCGGCTCAGGGAGGCGGTCCTGCGCGACCTGGGCTGGCGGCTGCACCGGATCTGGGGTACGGACTGGTACCGCAACCGCCGGGACGCGATGGCACGGCTGCGGGCCGCGGTGGAGGCGGCCTGTGCGGAGGACCCTCATGCGGTGCGAGTGGCGCCACCCGCGGGGGTGGGCGGTAGCGTCGGCGACCTCGGCAACGCTGGCAGCACGACACAGGTCATGGACGGCCTCCTGGGCGCGGAGGGCGGACCGCCTGCAGAGATCGCAGGTGGTCCGGCGGCCCCGCGAGTGGAGTTCGTGACGGTCGACGTCGGCCCAGCGACTTGGAGCCGTCCCTATCAGGAGGTCGACCCTGACCTGCTGACAGAGGTACGTGACAGGTCAAGCAGCCAGCGAGGCATGTGGGGCGTGGAGTTACAGGACCCCGATGCCCTCGATGTGGTGGCGGACGTGGCGCTGTGTGTGGTCGAGGTGGAAGGGCCCGTCGAGAAGGAGGTGATCTACACCCGGGTCCGTCTTGCGTGGGGCCTCGGACGAGCCGGCCAGGTGGTTCGCGACCGCATCGACCGTGCCCTTCGCCGCCTGCTCAAGCAAGGCAAGATCGTCCATGTCGGTACGGCCTACGACAGGCCGGGCCACGAGTTGGAGTTCGCCCGCACGCCGACGGAGCGGTGCGCCCGTCGGGTGGCGGAGGTTCCCGTGGCGGAGCGGCGGTTCGTGCTCTGGAACGTGGTCGACGAGGGCCCTGGCGTGCACCGCGAGGACCTGCTACGGGAAGCCGCTCGCTTCTTCGGGTGGGCGCGGCTCGGAGCCGACATCCGGGACGCGCTGACCGCCGACATCGAAGCTCTGACCGCCGCCGGGGAGCTGATCGAGTCGGAGGGCGGGCTGGTACCGGCGGAGGGTTCTTGATCGGTTGCGGTGGGCTCCCCTCGAACCTGCTCCCGGGCTGCGGCTGCGCTCGCTCCACGGCCGTGGCCCACGAGGTGGTGGGCGCCGCAGGCGGGTTTCCGAACGCGGGCCGGGCTTCGCGGTCCAGGCGGGCGACGCGGCGGCCGGACTAACGTCGATTGGCTGCCGGTGATGGCGGCGCTTCTTCCGGAGACTCGCCGATCCTGGCGAGGACCTCTTGGGCCAGCGCCCGGAATTCCTTGAAGCAGGTCTTCACGTACTGCTGGGTGCTGCCCAGGGCGCCGTCGGCCGGTCTCAGGTCGAACATGGGCTTGCGTGCGTCGTGCGCCAAGGGCATCAGGCTCCGGTAGTTCCGCAGGGTGGCGATGCGGTGGCGGTCGTCCGTGCGGGAGGGCGGCGATTCGTCGAGAACAGCGGAGGAATAGACCCACGGAATCCGCTGGAGCCAGCGCTCGTACGCCTTGACCGGCCGGTCGAGGCGCATCTCAGGCTGCATGATGACGTATCCGAGCGGTCGCATCTCGGCCCGGGGCGCCGAGATGTTCGGGGGCACCCTGGGGAGCACCAGCCCCTGCCAGTCGGCGCGCCACTGCCGCAGCGTCGGCCCCAGGTTGCTGAGGCCCTTGAGGGAGAACAGGTCGGCTGCCAGCGGCATCAGCACGGTGTCTGCCGAGATCAGGGCGGCACGGTTGATGGCACCGAGGTTGGGGCCGACGTCGATGAGTACGACCTCGGCCTCGACGGCCCGGGTGGCCTGCTCGATGATCCGGTGGAACGACGTGGAGGTACGGACGGCCGCGATGTCACCGGCGTAGGCACGGGACCACTCGTTGGACAGTTTGTCCTCGAAGCGGCTGAGGTCGAGGCTGCCCGGCAACAGCCAGAGCCCCGGCTGGAGCCTGGCCGGCTCGACGGTCGCGATGTCGCCCGTGCCCTCCAGGATGGGTCGGACGGCATCGGCGATGGTCTGGCCACTGCGCACCCGTCCGGTGCCTGGCAGTCCTGCCGCCGCCGCGCCCTGGTTGATGAGCTCGGAAGGGTTCTCCCACAGCTCCTCGATCTCGGTCTCCTCCAGGCACATCGAGGTGAGGTTCGCCTGCGGGTCCAGGTCGACGGCCAGCACGCTCAGGCCGAGGCGCTGGATCATGTGGGCGAGATGGTAGGTGAGGGTGGTCTTGCCCACGCCGCCCTTGTTGTTGAACAGCGCGATCGAGGTCATGCGGCCCTCCGGAGGACGACGGCCCAGGACGAAGCGTCGACCTGGAACTCGGGCGGCGGGTTTCCGTTGGTCTCGAGCGCCTTCCTGACGCGTCCGATGCCGCGGCCGAACCGGTTCACATAGCCCAGGCCCTTCATCGCGGCGGCCAGGGACGGATTGCGGTAGTCGGTGACCCTGTCGAAGTTGTCGTCCCTGACCTGTCCGAAAGGGCCACCGGGATTCGTGATCTCGATTCGGTCGTCGAACCACACGATGCGGGTCGGCGCGTAGGAGGTCTCGTAGTTGCGGTGCATGAGAGCGTTCATGCAGAGCTCGCGGAGGGCTTCCAGGGGGTAATCCGGTCGGGGCGTTTCACGGAAGCCGTCCTCCACGAGGCGGGTGCGCAGGTTGCTGCGCAGCAGGGGTTCGAGCCTCGCCGCGAGGCCGACCAGGTTCTGGCGGAGCTCCTGCTCGTCGGAGATGGGAGCGTCGAGATCGGTGCCCTGGTAACGAACGAACTGAACGTATGCGCCTGGCACTTGGCTGCCAGGGTCGAGACCGATGGTGAGCACGCCGAGTGTGGTCGGTGAGCCTTCCGGGGTCAGAAGGTGGAGGGAGGAGAGCTGAAGTTCGGTCGGGCGGCCGTTCTCCTCGATGACGTCCGGCGCGACCATGGAGGGCAGATAGGACTGCCGGAACAAGTCGAGATCCAGGTCGTCGAGGCGCGCGAGAGGCAGTGGCCGCGTGTCGTACGGGATGTCCTTGGCGCGACGGCGCTCCGCGAGGACGCGTTCGTCCTCACGGCTCGCCTTGCGTGTGGTGGGGCCTGGACGGACCCAGATGACGCCTTCGAACCGGACCGGCGGGGTCGCGCAGGCGGCGACACGGAGCCGGATGACCGGCTTGCTCCGGTAGACGGCTCGTTCGACGGTGAGGGACGGACGGTCGAGGACCCTGCCGTCGTCCCGTAGATCGGTGAGCTGAAGGAGTGCCCGGTCGCTCAGGTCGACATCGTCGACAGGGTGACCGTTGTCGTCCACACCGATGAGGATGTCACCGCCGCCGTGATCACACAGATCGTTGGCCATCGCGCACACCGCGTTGCCGATGGCATCGCCGCGCCTGCCCTCGCGCTTGGCGCTGCGCTTGAATTCCAGGCAGGCGGATTCCTGGGTGCCCAGGACGTCGGCCAGATCCACATCGTCGTCGCTCACGGGCCCCATTGTGCCGTGCGTGGCACGACCCCGAGAGCCGCGCTCCGGGGTGGTGGCCCGCCCTGCCGTCCGGACGGGCTACGCGGCGTGCCTCGCAGGTGGACGCCGCGCGCCGACCGTCCGGGGGAGCCGCTACCGGCCGCGTGGACCGGCGTGGCCGGGAACGGCAGCGCGGGCGTGCGACACGGGGGCCACGACGAACAGGAACGGTGTCAGGTCTCCCGTGCCCGCTCAGAACAGTGCGCTTGCTCGGGGCCACCTCGTTCCTGCAGTTCCCCGGTGATGCGCCGTCGCCAACGCAGCGGCGTTTCCTCGTCGCCCTCCTGTTCCCGCCTCGCAGCCCTGCGAATCGGACCGATGCGGACCAGGTCCTGCCGGTCCATTCTGACCGCGTTCAGCTCCGCAGCCGCCCGGCGCACCTCGATCTCCGGAACAGTCCACTGACCGCCGCTCGCCCTCACCTGACCGCCGCACAGGACGTACCCCACCCAGGCGTGGGTAGGAGAGCAGGTGAACGCCCCAAGAGCCGGCGGCACAGCACTGCCGGCGTCAGATCGACCCACAGGGCATCCGCGGCACCCAGGGTGATCAGGCTGTTCGCGCGACCGGGTATGACAAACTCTGACATACCGACAGGTTAACGGCGCCCACGCGGCAACGGGTTCCCAAGCGCCTCGACCAGCCGGGCCGCTGCCCCCAACTCCCGCTTCCTGGGCATCTGTTCGTCAGCACTCGCCCTGGGGGCCCTGAGTTTGGCGTGCGCCGGATCCGCGTTCGCTCTACGGCGCACGAGTGACGCGCGCGCACCTCGCCGTCGGGCGTGCGGAGTGGGCGCGGTTCGTGGGGTTCGTGTCGCAGGCCTGAACGGCTCACGGGGGTGGCACTCGCGGGACCATTCCGCGGGCGTCAAGTCGGCCCCGGTCGGCTGCGGAGGATGCCGACCGGGCCGTGCCGCGACTGTCAGGTGCGGGCCTGGACGATGAGCGTGCCGATGTGCCCGGCTCTCGGAGCGTTCACCACTGTCGCCTCAGCGGACGTGAAACCGGCTCGGACGAGGTGCCGCTCCCACGCTGCAGGCCTGGAGCTGTACCGGTACGCGAACATGGCCTTCCTCGCGAACCCGCCCCTATACATTCCCTGCGGCCCGTGCGGGATGCGGGAACCCCCGCCCTCGGGAAACCGCGGGGACGGGGGGGCGACGGTAGCCGGGAACAGCGGCTGTCGGGAACCTTGTCGTCGCACGGTGAGCAGTCCGTACCGGCGATTGGCCCACAGCGTCGGTTCGCCCAGCCCTGGGAGTGGAGGAAGTCGCCAGTGAGCAGGCAGAGGCCGTCTCGACGGAGTAGAGGCGTACGGCAGTGCCGTCCGGGTCGGGTTGCGGTGCGGGGAGTTCGGTCGCTGCGGTGTAGGCGATGGTGCCCGGAGCCAGCGGGAAGGTCACGGGCGTGGGGGTGGGAGCGGGGGTGCTGTTCGCGGGCGGTTCGGCGTCGAGTCGGGGCGTGATGATCCCCTCGTTCGACAGGCGGCACTCGGTGATGGCCGACCACGCGAGGCTGTTGTCCGGGTACTGCGTGCCGACGTGCACCTCGCGGGTATCGCCCTCGGTGCGGCAGGAGATGCGGATGGCATGCCCGGCGGCGTTCACCTCGTTGTGCGAGAGCCCGCAGTAGTCGGATGAGCCGGGACCGGCCCTGACCGAACCGGACCTCGGCGGCTCCGCCGTGGACCGCGCCGGGTCCAGGTAGGTGACCTCGTAACCCTGCCGCAGCAGCCAACGCCGTAGCGCCTGACCGATGTAGAGGTGGTCGGCGCTGGCCTCACCGGTCTCCGTGCGGCGGCAGTGCACGGGCGGCCGGTGGGGGAAGTGGACTACTTCTCCGTGTACCGCTTCGCAGTCAGCTTCTTGCCGCAGCCTCCGAGCAGGACGCCGCAGTAGAAGTGGTCGCGGGTTCGACCCCGCGTGAACTGGTCCAAGTCGTCGTGGTCGTGCGGCAGGAACACCGGCCAGTCCGACTCGGCCTGGCCGATGACCGCGGTCTGAACCTTGCGGGTGTCTCCTTCGGAGGTGAGCGAGACCATCCTGGCTCCTGGCTTGGGCAGCGACAGACGTTGGGTCAGGTGCGGTGGCGGGGCCGTGGCCTGGGGAAGCGAGGGTGGAGGTGAAAGTCAGGCCTCCAGGGTCCCTTCGGGGTCGTCCTTGCTCTCAGCCATTACCCTGCCACCTACAAAAGCCACACCCAAGGCGAGTGCAACACCACCGACCAGCATGACTTTCTTAAGCGCCCCATCCAAGAAATTTTTATTCTCGCTGTCCTTCTGGGACTCCTCCCTTACGGCTTCCTGCATCTTCTCGATGAGTTCCCTTTTCTGTTCCCAAGTCAAGTCGTCCTTGTCGAGCTCCCTCTTGAGGGTCTCCCTGAGATCTTGATAGGCTCGATGGACGTGTTCCTGGCTCTCCTTGTTGGCCGAGAGTGTGGACTCATGCGATTTCTTTATCGCATCCACGACATTCTGGGCGAACTCCTTGAATGCGGGAAATTGTTCGACGATCTTCAGGGCTACCTCGGTACCCATGTCGGGCATCATGGCGACAAACCTGACCATCTTGTCCTTGGAGAGGTGTCTCCAGGAGTCGATTCCAAGCGCGCGCTTGATCTCATCTTCGTCTTTGTATTTCATGCCGCAGTTCCGTCCGAAGTCTTTGCCGGGTGGCGGGGGTCATGACCGGGAGGCGGGTTGAGGGTGGAGGTGTAGTTCTCGCCGTCGACGAGGGGGCTCTCCAGGGTGAGGCCAGCGGCAGCCAGACCGAGCGTGACCGGCTGCGGCACGAGTTGGCCCGAATGGGGCTGCGGGTCCAGGGCGTTCGTGTACATGTAGACGCGGACTCTCCTGATGTGGAAAAGGTTGCATTGATTTGTAGGGAACATGTGTTCCCCAGTACGGCTGTGGTGCAGGCACTGCTGCACTAGCCTCGATCTTTCTTGACGGTCTGCCTACAGAGTCGGCAGACCGTTTCGCGTTCCGTGGCTGCTGGCGGGCAGGCTGGTAGCCCGACTGACGTGTCGGGTGGGCGCCGGGTTCCACTGCTCC
>NZ_JBEYJU010000071.1:0-46984 GCF_040703965.1 Streptomyces sp. NPDC006655
CCCTTGGCACATCGCCCGGACGGGTGCTTGAGCTCTGGGGTTGTCCGGCCTGACGGCCGGACAACCCCTCACCAAGATCTTCATCGACCTTCTAGCAGCAGAAAGACCCCCTCAGCGCCTGGACAAGGTCTGGGACCGCACGGCCTCGGCGCTTCTCGGTGCGTACCGGCGGCGGGGCGGGTGCGTCCGCCGCCGGTGGTCATCACCTCATCGCACCACCCGCGCGTACGGCGCGACGGCGATCCGGTCGATCAACGGCGCGTAGCGGGAGCGGAGCAGGACTCCCGGGAAGGTGTCCGAGGCGTAGGTCGTGCCGTCGAAGTTCGGCAGTTCCTCGGAGCGGAAGGCGATCGTGTTCTGCCCCTTCCTCAACTGGACCGGGACGGTCAGCTCCCAGAAGTTGTCCTGGTGGAAGCTGTTAGGGAATCCGACGCGCTGCGTCTCGCCACCGTTGACACTGATGTCCGCGTGACGGGCCAGCGGGTCCGGGTTGTAGTGCGTCGCCTGGGACTGTTCCGGGTTGGAGTAGCGGATGCGCAGCGCGTACAGGCCGGCCTCGTCCGCGGCCACCGGGAACGTCGCCGTGTTGCCGTTGCCCGGGTCGCCGCCGATCCCGGTGATCGCCGTGCCGTCCGTCGCCAGCGGCAGCGGGGTCAGCGTGGCCGTGCCCGCGAGTTCGGCGTCCTGCGCCTCGTACGTACGCGTCCTGAGCGTGCCGTCGGTGGGCGTGACCGTCAGCCGGTCGACCAGCGTGGTGTCCGGACCACCGGTCACCGTCACCTTGTTGACACCGCCTGAGAGGGAGACGGCGACTTTGTGCCGGGACCTGGTCACGTGCAGGACGTCGTGCCCGTTGACGGACAGCCGGGCGTCCGCGGCGCCGAGGGTGTCGACGTCGAGGGTGGCCTCGCGGTCGGCGGGGGAGTAGACCCAGAACGTGGCCGTCTGGTGCTTCGCGACCCGGACCGCGCCGGAGCCGGTGGCGGGGACCGGGGTGTGCTTCGGCAGGTCGTAGACGGGGTGGGCCCCGCCGCTCGTCCAGGCCAGCTCGCCCTCGTAGACCTGGGGGGCGGCCGACGCGTCCGGCAGGGACAGCGTGAGCCGGTCGACGATGGCGTCGCCCTTGGTGGCGCGCTTGCCGTCGAGGCTCTTCGCGGCGAGCGTCAGGGTGTGCCTGCCCTTGGTGAGGTGCACTGTGGTGTCGGTGTGGTCCCACACCACCCACTTGTAGCCGAGCGGCAGGTACAGCTCCTGCTCGCCGGCGGCCTGGCCGTCCACCCGCAGGAACACGTTGGTCGGGCCCTGGTCCTTCACCTCGTCGAAGGTGTTGAGGGAGTTGGCGAAGACACTCAGGTCGTAGGTGCCGTCCTCGGGCACGTCCACGGCGAAGTCGAGCGTGACGTCCGACCCGGTGCGCAGTCCGCCGACGTCGTAACCACCGGAGGTGTAGAACTTGGACACGTCGCCCGTCGAACCCTCGGGGCCGTTCTTCGAGTAGCCGGACCCGGTGTGGGCGGCGTCCTCCGCCTCGTACGACCCCTGCCAGCGCACCGGTGCCGACCGGGTGCCCTGCGCCTTCCCCGCCGGGCTGAGGACGATCTCGTACGCCGAGGACTCCTTGAGCCTCGGCAGTGCGCCGTCGCCGAAGTCGACGACGACCTTGCCGTCGGCACCGACCTTCAGGTCGGTCTCGGTCAGCAGCTTCGGGCCGGAGTTGTCGCCGATCTGACCGCTCCAGTCGATCTCGCTCACCCAGGCGTGCACGCTGTCCCCGAAGATCTTCCTGGGGACGTTGTCGAAGGTGATGTGGCCCTTGCCGGTGGACCCGCCGAAGAGCAGCCGGGACTGCTTCTTCTTCTCGTCCAGCGTGGCCACGCCCTGCATGGTGTAGTTCTGGCCCGGGAAGGGCGGGGCCACCGTCACCGTGTGCCCGCTCATCGAGGCGTACGAGTGCAGCAGCCACCACTGGCCGTTGCCCCGGTTGGACTGCACCGCGGAGTCGGAGAGGTTGCCGTCGATGTTCCAGTACGCGATGTCGGCGTCCACCTTGGACTCCTCGATCGCGGACACCCACTGGATCATCTGGCCGGGCACGGACGTGTGGTAGTTGAAGGCGTACTCGTTGATGTTGACGGGCAGTCGGGTGCCCTCCCGGTCGGTGCCCTTGAACAGGTCCTTCTCCCACGCCCGGTACGTGGCGACGCTCTGGCGCACCGCCTCCGGGTGGCTCAGCTCGTGCCAGGTGATCACGTCGGGCAGCGTGCCGGCGGCCAGGGCGTGCGTGAGGAAGCCCTTCACCTGGTCGTACAGGACACTGGTGTTGGGGCCCGCTATACGGGCGTCCGGCATCCTGCCCTTGATGAGCTTGTAGGCGGAGTCCCAGGCGGCGAAGTAGTCCTTGGGGTCGGTCAGCCAGCTGACCTTGTCGTAGCTCCACTCGCCGGTGCCGAACATGTTGCCCTCGGGCTCGTTGAACGGCACGAAGACGATGTTGTTCTGGAACTGGATCGGACGGTCCCAAGAGGAGATCGTACAGGCCCGCCGGGACTGGATGGAAGGGACACGGTTCGGTGAGGTCAAGGGGTACGACGGTGCCCCGCTGCCCGCTCCGGAACTGCCGCCTGTGCCGTTGAAGCCGCGGGGCAGAGTGCGTTGACCTGCAGGAATGCCCGCGTGCCGGTGACCCTGT
This sequence comes from Streptomyces sp. NPDC006655, assembly GCF_040703965.1. NCBI lineage: Bacteria > Bacillati > Actinomycetota > Actinomycetes > Kitasatosporales > Streptomycetaceae > Streptomyces > Streptomyces sp. NPDC006655. The sequence goes on from NZ_JBEYJU010000071.1 coordinate 2,690, forward strand.
CGAGTGGGGCGCGGCCGGACAATGCCTCCCGCGGTCGACCGCTTGCGGGAGGGCGGTCGACCGCGTTGCCGTCTCGGGCGCGGGCGGGTGGCGGTTCCACGGTGTGGCCGTCTGTGGGCGGCTGTGGCAGAGCTCTTGCTGACTTTTGCTGACTTTTCTGATACTCCGTCAGGCTAGGCGGTGAGGTTCCTTTCGAAGCCCAGTCGCCAGCGCGGGGCGTCGCGGGTTTGATGGCGGGACGCTGCACGCTGCTCCCGACGCGTGGTTAGGGAGGCGCTGGTACGGATGGACGGGCCTCGCGCTGTCGTCTTGTGGAGAGCTGACAAGGACAGGTGTCGGTCGAGTCGACGGAGACTGCGTGGCGGATTCAGGCGGCTGTTGCGGATTTGACAGCCAAGGCTGATTCGAAGGCGTCGATTGCGCTGACCATGCAATCCACGTCTTTGGCTGTCTTAGGACTGCTGGCGAGTTCTCAACGGTCCGCAGATGACCTCGATTCGGGCGCATCACGGTTGTTGCTGTGGTGCGGCGTCTTGCTCATGGTGGGCGGCGCCTGCTGCGCTGCCTGGGCCATTTCGCCGAACCTCCGAAAGGAGCGGCGGGGGCCTGAACGGGATGACGACTTTCTGTACTTCGGGCATGTTCGACACTTGGAACCGGCGGCGCTCGAAGAGATCCTCCGGGACAAAGATCCGTTGCCACCGCTGGCGCGGCAATTGGTGGTGATGAGCGAGATCGCCTGGATCAAGCACCGCCGTGTGCAGTGGTCGCTCATGTTGGCGGTCGCGGGCTGCACCGCCTTCGCTCTCGCGACCGTGGTCGGATGACATACCAGGAAGGCAGGCCGCTGATGAACTTCTGCTCCCTGGTATCCGCCGACGTATGGCGCGACCTCGTGGAACGCGGGCGCCGGCGAACTTTCCGGCGTGGATCCGTGCTGCTGCGAGAAGGGGAGTCGCCGGACTCCGTCATCGCGCTGGTGGACGGCCTGGTGAAGGTGACGCAGATCAATGAGTGCGGGGACGAACTGACGCTGACGCTGCGCGGACCAGGCGAAGTGCTCGGGGAAATGGGCGTCTTACTCGGGCGCCCACGCTCGGCCACTGTTACCGCAGTTCGGCCGTGTACAGGCTTCGTTCTGCCGGCTCACGCCTTCCGCGGCTACGTAGAGCGTCATCGCCTGGAGACGGTGGTCTACCAGCTGACCGTAGAACGGCTCAACAGCCACGAGCGTTTGCGAGCTGACCTCGCGCACCTGCCACGCGTGGCGCGCATGGCCCGAATCGTCAGTCACATCGCTGATGAAATCGGCCACCCGCAGGGCGACGACGGCCTGGTCGCCGAGTTGGGCATGGTCCGCACGGAGTTGGCCACCATGGCGTCCATGAGCCGCTCATCAGCGCTTGACGCTCTCAGCCAGCTTCAGGCGGCCGGGGTCCTCACACTCGGCCGCCGGAACCTGGTTATCAACGATGTCGCCCACCTCAGGGCAGCCGCCCGGGACGAGCGGGAGCGTCCGGGGGGCATCAGCTGCCAGGGCGACGCCAGCATGTGACTCAGGGCACGCCCGTACCGTCCAGTCCTGGACCATCTCTTCCCCGCTGCTCCACGAGGGTCGTGTTCGCCGCGTTTTCGCGGCACAGCACCCGATGAGAGGAGCGGCACATGTTGCCGTCGTGGGAGCCGTTGTGGCCTTACCGGGCCGTACTGGCGGTGGACGTCCGCAACTTCAGTGCGCTGGACAGCAAGGGCATGCAGCAAGTGAACGCCGACATCCTGCCGTTGCTGTCCGAGGCGCTCAGCGCCAGCAACGTGAGTGCCCAGTGGCAGCTGCGGGTGTTCGGCCAGCATGCCGGAGACAGCTACGTCGCCGGCATGGACCCGGAGGTGTTGCCCGCGCTGGTGGGTTGCTTCCCCGGTGCCCTGAGGCAGGCTCTGGGGCGTCGACGCGCGGATAGCCCCGCCAGTACGCCGTTGCAGCTCAGGGTCAGCATTCACGTCGGCCCGCTGCCACACACCGGGCTGGGCGTACCGATGGTGCACACCCACCGGCTCCTGGACGACGACGCACTGCGCACCCTGCTGAACCGTGCAAACCCGGAGATCACCAACACGGCGGTGATCATTTCGCAACGCGTCTACGAGGATGTTTTCGAGAGCGGCTGCGTCAACGGCGATGTCCTGCCCGACCAATTCATGCGGCACCTGGTGAAGGTGAAGAAGTTCCAGCAGCCGGCGTATGTCCACATCCCCGGCTTCGACTGGCGGCTCGCGGACCCGGACATCTTCGAACCCCTCGATACTACGGATGCCGCCACCGAACAGCCGGTCCCTGCGCCCAGCGCATCCCCTCAGCCGGCTTCCACGGCCCCGGGCACGGTGAGCTTCAGTCACACGGGCGAGCACGGCATCCAGGCCTACAACCACTTCGGCGCCGGGCGGGGGCAGTGATGATCGACAACGAGCTGGGCCAGCGAGAAGGCACGGAGATCACGTCGCCGTCGGCGGCGGAGCCAACGCCGGTGGAGCCCGTCGAGCCGACTGCGCCCGCAGGCTCCCCTCCACCGCCAGCGGGCGGTGAGCCGAACGGCCAGCCGCAGTCCAGGTCAGTGAGCTTCAGTCACACCGGCGAGCATGGCATCCAGGCATACAACCTGCACCTGAATGGTGATCAGGCGATCCCCGTGCCCATCACCGAGAGCGACGCCGACTGCAAGGCGAGCCAGGACGGCCGGTTCGTCCCACCGCGCAACACCGACCAGTGGGAGGCCGCTTCCAAACTGCTGGACGAATACGGAGTCATCGTGCTCTGCGCGGCACAGGGCACCGGCCGCCGCACGGCTGCCATACGCCTGCTGCGTACCGTGACCAGTCCTCCGCCGGCCCTCTTCGACCTTGACCCGGAATGGTCTAGGCCATCGGTCCGCCCGCTGCCGAAAGAGGCGGGGATGGGATGCATCCTCGATCTCTCCGACCTCGCGGAGAAACCTGGCGAGCGGCTCGGCACCGACCTGATCAGCTATGGGGCGGAGCTGCGCAAGAACAACTCCTTCCTCGTCATCCTGGCCACGCCCGCCGACTGGTACGGCCATTGGGCCGAGCCCACGCTGCCCTTCACCGTCCGGCTGGAGTCGCCCGACGCACGGGCCCTCGTCACAGCGGAATTCCAGGCGAACTACCGCGGCGATCGTGTGGCCTGGTTGGACAGGACCGAGTTCGCCGACATCTGGAAGGCCAACCCGTCCGCGCGCGCCGCGTGGCGCCTGGCCGGCCGTCTGCTCCGGGCCTCCGGCCCGGAGCAGATCCAGGCGATCGTCAATGAGTTCGGCGACTGGCACACGGAAGTCGAGAAACTCCTCAACAGGAATCGGGCAACGGGGGGCGACGCGCAGCTGCTGTCCACCCGGGTCACAGTCTGGGCCGGCGCCCTGCTGCACGGAGGACAACGCAGGTCGGTCATCAAGGCAGCCGATGACCTCCTGACCCGACTCGGCCTCGAACGCAACCCTGTCAACGTTCTGACCGACGCCACTACATCGAGCCAACTGGACGCCGCGAAGATCACTCGTGACGGAGACCGGGCCTTCCACGACACGCAGAAAGAAGGCCTGCCCACCGCCATCCTGCGTCACCTGTGGGACGAGTTCCCCACCCAGCACGAGCTCCTGCGCAGGTGGGCCATCGGCATCGCCGCAGACCGGACCGTCCCGGAAGAGGACGCCCGACTGATCACCACCGCACTGTGGAAACTGGCGGCGCACCGCCACGACCGGGCCATCCTTGACGGACTGGCGAGCGACCTCAAGGGACCCCGGAGGGTCCTGGCCGTGGAAGCACTCACCAAAGCAGCCGGGGATGCCGAGTTCGGCCGCTACGTCAGGGACCGCCTGCGCCAGTGGATGGACGCCAAGAACCCTTCGGACGACAAGGTTGACCTCGTCATCGAGATCTGCGCAGGCAGCTGGGGAATCCAACAACCGGCACTCGCACTCACACGGCTCGGCAAAGCCGCAGGCCACAAGCCATTCGGCTCCGCAACTGTCATCAACGCCTTCCAGCAGCTCACGTTGCAACGACCTGACGATGTGCGCAAGGCCGTCGACCAATGGCTCACCGACGTTGAAAGCCGGGCCGCCGACGAGACCCTGCGCCGCCAGACTCTCGGATCCTTCCTCGCCCTCGTCTCCAGCGACGAGGGAACAGACCTGATCCTGCACAACACACGAGACACCGAAGCCCGGCAGCGCATCATCCACGCGTGGCAGCAGCTGCTGTCCACCGACGACGCCGTGGACGCGGTCGTCACGCAACTGTCGCGATGGCATGAGCGATTCCAAGAGGACCCCGACCGCCGGGAAGCCGTGGTGGACGTCCTCGCAGACATCTTTGCCCCGCCCAGCCTCCGCCCCGGTCTCGACCGGCTCATGGTCACGGAGGAAGCAGCCATCCTCCCCTTCTGGCGCGAGGTCCTGGTGCTGGCCGCCAACCGCTACCAGGCGTCCAAGGAGGCATCGACCCCTTGACGACCGACGGACCCGGCCCGTGGTGGAGCCGCCGGCGCAGTCGGATCCGGGCCCAGTGGCCCACACGCCTGCCCGGCATCCGCTTCTGCGCCCGCGGCACCCTCACCTACCGGACACACGCCAACATCAAGGCCGACGGAACAGCCACCGCCCGAGCCGCCGCACGACTCGCCCTGGACGAACTAGGCCGCGGCATCACCCAGAACCACATGCCCGAACAGCTCATCACTGCACAAGAAGACCTCACACTCGCCGCGGCGCACTGGCACACCCCCAAGGACACACCAGGCCTCTGGCTGAAAGCACACATCACCCTACTGATCACCGAGCAAGACGCGGACCGGGCCCAGAGATACCAAGACGCCTTACGCGAGATGACACTCCAGGTCGCGCTGGAACACGAACGCCGAGATCGGTTCAGACAAGCAGTCTTCAACAGCCCGGACGCCACGCGTATCTGGTGGCTCGACCGCCACTTGGACGACCTGGAATCCCTCGACTGGGACCTCTCCAAGGAGAAGATTCTCCCCCTCGTCGGAGCGGCCGACGACGTCCAGTCCAAGGCCGAACGCATAGCCCACACCCTCCTGTACGTCTGGGAGAAACTGGGCAGCGCCCCAGGACAACACGCCCGTTTCACCACCACCGTCCGCACCGTCCTGGACCAGATGGGATGGAACGACGCGCTTGCCTGGCCGACACTGGGCGACCCGTTAGCGGCTGATTCGACCGAGAGCGTCCGCGATGATGGCGCAGAGCCGCGCCCTGCCTCCGAGGCGGGCACGGCCCGATGAGGTTATCCGCCCTGCGCTGGCTGCTCGACCCGGCAACCAGCCTGCTGGCCTTGCGGCTTCGTGCTCAAGAAAGCGGCCGCATGTCCTACGACGCGGCCTGGCGGCTGGCCCGGGTGACCCGTCACCCCGACGAAATGGTGTACCGGCACCACGGACATCTCGCCGAGGACTCCGGCGAGGAAAGGTAGTGAGTGATCAATGAGGGTTGTGCTCTAACATAACGCTGGCTCCCGGACGCGGAGTTGTGGATTCCACGTCGAGAACCTGCGCGCATGCCACGTTCCCGAACTCGTTGCGCTGCCGTGCCCGCACGGTGGGCAACGAGTTTGACGATCGCAGAAGGAGCAACGATTCGGGGAGAGGAGCCCGTTGGGGAGCCCCCAAGTCCAGGGTGACCGTCGAGGCGCTTGCGCCCTTCCTTGGGGTCAAGGGTGCACGGTGCCCGACGCGAACCAGTCGAAGGCGTTGGGCAGGGCTTCGTCGGGGATGTCGGTGAGGAAGACGACTGCGAGGCCACGGCGGGCTCTGGAGCATGAGACGTAGAAGAGGTTGCGTGATCGTTCCAGTCGTTTCTCGAGGTCGCGGCCAGTGAGCATCTTGCCCATGTTGTACTGGGTCCACGACCCGTCGTCGATGATCACGATGACGTTCTCGAACTCGTCGCCCTTGACTCCATGCTGGGTGTGGAACGGGGTGAGCTGTTCGCGGTACTCGATGAAGCGGATGACTTCCTTGTAGGGGACTTCCCGCAGGGCGTTAGAGAATTCGGCCAGCTTTGCGTCGTAGCCTTCGAGGTCTTCAGACTTCCGTCGGCGTTCGAGGTCGCTGAGCTTGCGAGGCACTGACAGAAGGTGCTGCCGAGCCATGTGGTCGAGTACGTCACCGATTGTTCCGGACTCTCGCACCGTGGCCAGTTGTCTGATGTCGGCTGCGATCCGCTGCTTGTCAGTGTGACTTGTGATGGTGGTCCGTCCTGCCACCAAAAGGCTTGTGAGCTCTGCGTAGTCGAGCGCGTGGAAGGCACGACAGAGCGCTTCGACCCGGCTGAAATATTCGATGTAGGGCTCGTCGTTGTCCAGAAGCTTGTCGCGACCTCGCGAGCCGAGGATCTGGTACTGCTGCAGAAGGGCACCGTAGGACAGGGCTCCCGCGATCCCTCGGTGGGTGAGCATCAGGTAGCTGGTGGTGTCGTCGCTCCAGCCCAGTTCGGCGAGTTGCCGACGAGCCGCATCGAGGCGTGCTTGGCCTGTGGGCAGGGCGGAGTTGAGGAAGAGGTGTACTTCCCCGTCTGTGCGCTCGCCCACCGCTTCCTGCTGCAGCTCGGGACGGATCTTGTTGAGAACGGCGACAACCGGGGGAGAGCAGCGGTAGTTCTCGTGCTTGGTGATGACGGTCAGCTTGGAGTGCAGAACGGCGCCCTGCCCCGTGGCGTAGATCTTTTGCATGGAGTCGCCGAACAGTCCAACGACGCAGGACTGTCGGCCGGCCCCGGCGAGGTGGTCGAGCAGCAGGCGGATTGTCTTGGGGGAGGTGTCCTGGTACTCATCCACGAAGACGACGGGGTAGCAATCGGCGATCAGACGCGTGAGTTTGGGATGCCGGGTCACCATACGCAGCGCGAGGTCGATGACCTCGTCGTGGGATATCTCCCCCCGGTCCAGGCGCCGTCGCCGGTCGACGTACTGGACAGGCGGCAGAGGGCTGGTGAGCTCGCTGAGATCCTCGGGCGTCGGCAGAGCATCGTTATATTCAATGATCTGCTGCCACAGTTCGGCTCCGAAGCCCTTGATGACCTCCCAGAGAAACTCATGGATGGTTGCAACCGTCACGAGCGGGTTGTCGTGAATCCGGTCGGCGATTTTGCGTTTGGCCACGTTGGTGAAGGTGATACATGCGATGCGACGGCCCTTGCTCGCCAATTCCGCACCCTGGCTCCGGAGGCTGTGCTCCAGAGCCTCGACCAGTGTCGTCGTCTTGCCAGCGCCGGCACCGGCCTCCACCAGGAAGCTACGGCGTGCTTCCAGTTCACCGATGACCTTGTCGATCGTCGTCTTCACGGTAGTGTCAGCCACTGCAGGCCCTCGTCGATGTACTGGGGCACCTTCCAGCCGTCCAGAAGCATGGCGTCGAAGGCGAAGTCTGTCTTGTGGTCACGGAGATTCTCCGCGATCTGGTAAGCCTGCGTCGCGATTGCTGCCTCGCTGGGGTGCTCGCCCACAGTGCGGTCGAAGTGCCCCTTCAGAGCGAGGCCGGAGATGTTGTCGGCGAGGACGAGGGCGTTGGCGATGATGAAGGCGTCCTCGAAGCTGCGGCCGAAGGACCCGCCTAGCTGTTCGGGCACCTGATAGGCGACTCGAACGTTCTTGCTCACCTTGTCTTCGTTTGGTGTGGAGAGCAGTTCGGTGATGACTTCCTTGCCCGGAAGCCAGTGCTTCAGGGTGGAGTTGGAGGTGCAGGCACCCGGGGTCGCAGGATGACAGCCGGGGCGCTTTTTCTGGGACGGGTCGACGGAGTCGATGTCCGTGATGATGAGGGTCTTGACGTTGAGGAACTCCAGCAGGCTGCGGAAGCGGACCGCGTAGGCGTCGCCTACTTCGATGACCGAGACGTACTGGTGCTGGAGACGCGCTGCGCAACGGGCGATCATCTTCGGCAGCAGGAGACGTTCGGCCGTCCCCTCGATGAGGATGATCTTGTCTGCGAAGAACATGTCGCAGCGGTGCAGTTCCATGTACTGCTCCAGGAACCGCAGAGTTTCCCTGCCGTCGTTCCTTTTCTTGACGCTTGCCTGGAACGTGGACATGTCCTTGATGGTGACGTGGTGCTCCGCGGCGTCGAAGTAGCGGATCTTCGAGAAACCGCTCCTGGCGACCATGTGGGAAGAGTGCGTGGTGATGACGACCTGCACCTTCCGGTCGGTCTTGCTCCGGATGTACTCCTCGATGTTTTTGATGAACGTCTCCTGCATCTGGGGATGCAGGTGGGCCTCAGGTTCCTCAATGAAAAGGATCTGCAGCGCAGGCTGTGGGCTGGCCTTGCTGCAGCTCTCGATGAAGCCCCTGATCTGCAAAATGGTGAAGATGAGTTTGCTGTAGCCGAGGCCGTTGTGGCCTTCAGGCAGCGGGTACTGATCGTCCCCGGAGGGGTACTGGATCCGGGTGCTGCCACGCAGGACGGCAGCGCCCTCGATCAGAGCGACGATCCGGGGCGGGTGCAGTGGAGACATCAGCTCCAGGCCAAAGCGACTCAGGTCAGCGAGGAACGGCTCGAAGAGTTCGTCGTAGTTGGAGTCCAGCTCCTTCGACGCCAGCGCGAGCGCCTCTTCGATCCGGTCGACATTCTGCCCACGGTTGTCATCACTGCTTGAGGCCCGGTAGTAAGCCTCGAACGTCTTCGACAGGGTTCGGGTCTTGTCCGCGGGAGTGTCGTCGAACTTGTTCTGCGCGTAGATGAAGCGGACGGCGAGTATCGCCCGCGCGGCAGTCGGTTTGAGTTCACGGCTGACCGAGTCATCTACGGGGCTCACCGCACGGTACGTCGCCGTGAAGTACTCGTTGAACTTCCGACGCAGCCATTTGTAGCTGTCGAACTGGCTCCCAGCACGGCGAGCGGCTTCGCTGAAGTCCGCGAGGAGCTTCACCGGGTCGCCGGCGGCCAGCGTGGCAACGATGCGGACACTGCGGCAGGTCTCGTCGAGATCGAGGATTGCGGCGCTGATGGGGGCGAGGTCGTCCTCCTCGTCGTATTCGACCGCAATCGCGAGACGAATGGCCGGCACCAGCTCAAGCGCCTTGCTCCGCAGATCTTCCGCGGCCTCTCTGTCGCCCGCGGTGTCCAGCTGCGCGGCGTCAGTGAACTGTCGGCGAGCGTGCTCCAGGTCGGCGATGCGACTTGTGGTGAAGTCCTCGAGGACGAACTTGACATCGTCGCTGGGGCTGAAGAACTTCTCGAACAGATTGACGAATGATGTCTTCCCGCTGTTGTTCCGGCCCACGACCAGTGTCGTAGACGCGTCGATCTGGATCTCCGCGTCACGCAAGGCGCGGAAGTTAGCCACTTTGGCGTGGGTGACGTGCATGGTGCTCCCGGAGCAGCCCGACGGAATCCGTGCCATCACCACGCCGTACAACCTGTGGCACGTGAGGCGACAAGCAGTATGTGTTACGAAAAGCCGCTGTGGGGGAGTTTTTGGTCAAGGGGTGGACCGCTTGGGGAGCCCACCGCTGGGCGGCGTCTGGCAAATGTGGTGGGGAGCGCCGGATGTCATGCGGCCGACCGGGCGAGCAAGGCATGGGCGAATCTCATCTGATGCCGACTGGCGTGCGGCGCCAGCGACCCCCGCTAGGGTTCACATCTCGTCCAATAGTCGCTTTCGGCAGGGGTCTTGTTCGTGTCTCGGATTGCTGCTCCTCGTGCTTCGGACCCGGCCTGGATCGGGCGTTTCCGGGTGGTCGGGGTGCTGGGTGCGGGTGGGATGGGAACGGTGTACGCCGGGGTGGGAGAGCGAGGCGAGCGGGTAGCGGTGAAGGCTGTGCACGCCGGGCAGGTGGCGGATCACCAGTTCCGCGCCCGGTTCCGGCGCGAGATCACGGTGCTGCGGCGGGTTTCGGGTCCGTGCCTGGTACCGCTGCTGGAGGCCGATTCCGAAGCAGATATCCCGTGGCTGGCCACTGCCTACGTACCCGGCTCGACGCTCGGCGATCACACGGCGGTACACGGGCCGCTGACCGGGTTTCAACTGCACCTGTTTGCCGCAGGTACGGCCGGGGCGCTCGCGGCCGTGCATGCCGCTGGGGTGGTCCACCGCGACCTGAAGCCCGCGAATGTGATCCTGGCCCCGGACGGGCCGCGGTTGCTGGACTTCGGCATCGCCCACGTCGCCGGCGGTACCGCGGTCACCCGCACCGGCATGCTGACTGGGACCCCGGGCTGGCTGAGCCCTGAGTATTACCGGGACGGCACTACCGGGCCGCCCGGAGACGTTTTCGCCTGGGGTGCGCTGCTCGCTTTCGCGGCCACCGGCCGACACCCCTTCGGCATCGGCAACGCCGAGGCCCTCGCGTTCCGCGTCCTCAGCGCCGAGCCTGACCTGGCCGGCGTCCCCGATGACATGCTCAGCCTGGTGACGGCGTGCCTCGCCAAAGACCCGGGACACCGGCCGTCGTCCGCGGTCGTGGCACAGAAGGCCGGGGAACTGCTCGGCGAGCAGGCGACCCAGGTCCTCGGAGATGTCCACGACCGGCCGACCGAGGTCCCGAACCTGATCGCCGAGCAGTGGCGCCCTCCGACCGTGGAAGACCCCGCCTGGCCCGCTCACGACCTACGCCGTCCCGGCAGGGGCGTCTGGCTCATTATCGCCGCGGCCGCGGTGTTTGCCGCGGCCGCCACGGGCACCTGGTTCGCGTTGCCCTCCGGCCACGCCCCAGCGCACGCCACCCACTCCCCGCAGGCCACTGCGGCCCGTTCCACGCCTGCCGCCGGACCGACAGCGACCACGTCGCGCCTCGCTCATCCAGCCACCAGCGAGTCACAGACCCCGACCGCCGCGGCCTCGTTCGCGCCGACGCAGACCCAGGTGGTCACTCTCAGTCCGTGGTCACCGGGCGGTATCCCCGCAACCGGGATCACCATCGCCGACCGGGCCAGCGGCTCCTGCTTCGGGCCCGCCGAATCCACGATGCGCACGGACGCCTGGCGCTGTACCGCTGGCGACCGGATCCTCGACCCGTGTTTCTCGCCGGACTCCAACCCCGCAGACACCAGTGCCCTGTGCATGGACGGAGCCCCCGACCGCATGGTCGAGCTGTCGGTCGCCGATGGCTTTCCCGGCAACAACAACCACATGCCGGGAGGACCCGACATCGAACCGATCGTCCTTGTCCTGGCCAACGGTGCCCACTGCTCGTTCGCCGGTGGTGGCACCGCGACGCTGGCGGGACAGCGCCTGAACTACGGCTGCGACAACGGCGGCTACCTGTACGGCTACCCGAACAAGGCAGCCGCGCTGTGGACCATCTCCTACGCAGCCCCCGGCAGCGGAGCCAGTGTCTCCACGCCGATCGCCACCGTCTACCAGTAGCCCGCCGGCGGTCCCGTCTGCACATCGGGTGGTCCGTCAGTCCGACACCACTGCTGTGCCGATGAGTTCTCCGGCTGTGGCGGATCTATGTGGGTTCGCTGTCATGGAAAGGGTGTTGGGCCCTGGGCATACCGGGCGACCGGTTGCTGTGACGTGAGTCGGGGAGCGGGTCGCGCGCCTCTTACACAAGAGAAAATATTGCACGGCGCGTCCCGTGCGGTCCGGCCTGATGGCGCGACGAAGAATCTTCGTCCAGCTCGCGATGGCGTTGGTACAGCCAGCCAGGCGACGTACGCCGTTTCACTCCGGTTGGGGTGTAGACGCTGTGAGTCGGCACAGCGTCAGTAGAACTACGCAACTCTCCACGGAAAAGTGGGGCAGCAGACCCACGATAGGTGGGCTGACGTTCGTGGGTATCTACCATTCCGGTGATGTCTGTTGCATGGTCATGGATGGTCGGAGGGGGACATTGAACCACTCCGGGATTGGTGGAGGCTCTATGCGTTGACTCCAGCCGCCGGTTGGGGCTGGAGTTGAGCGTAGTAGTTGGTCTCGTGTTCCTGGGGTGGGATGTCTCCGATCGCCGTGTGGAGGCGCTGGTTGTTGAACCAGTCGACCCATTCCGCGGTGGCGAGTTCGACGTCGGCCAGGCCGTGCCAGGGCCGACGGGGCTTGATCAACTCCGTCTTGTAGAGGCCGATCTGGGACTAACATGAGCGCGTTGTCCAGGGCGTCGCCGACGGTGCCGATCGAAGCATCGATGCCGGCCTCGAGGAGATGAGCGGTGAACGCGAATGACGTGTACTGGGCGAGTTCAACCGGTCGTTGCAACACCGGGCTGCTGTAGTGAGCGTAGCTGTTCCTCGAAGACCTCGGCCGGGGTCTTCCAGCCGAGGATCTTGCGGGGTTGGTTATTGATCGCCAGGGCGACGGCTTCGAGGTCCTCGGCGGACCACCGGGACAGGTCGGTGCCCTTCGGGAAGTACTGACGCAGCAGCCCGTTCGTGTTCTCGTTCTTGGGTCGCTGCCAGGGCGAGTGCGGATCGGCGAAGAACACCTTCGTCCCGGTATCGAGAGCGAACTGGGCATGCCCGGAGAGTTCCTTCCCGCGGTCCCAGGTCAGTGTCTTGCGGAGCTGCTCAGGTAGCTTCGTCATCGACACCGTCAGGGCAGTGTTCATCGCGACGGCGCCGTAACCGCCCAACGCCGGGCCGTTCTTCACGGGCGGTTGATGAACCAGCCCTGGACCAGCGGGAGTTCCGGCACGATCCCGGCGCCATAACGCAATATCGAGGGCGTCGAGGACGAGCTTGGCCCGCTTGCTGGTGGAGGCGGACCAGCCAACGATCGCCCGGGAGAACACGTCCACGACGAACGCGACGTAGACGATCTCGGACCAGGTGGCGACATAGGTGAAGTCGGCCACCCACCGCTCGCTGACACGTCCCCGCCGTCGCAGGTCCCACGGGCCTTGCCGGCGGCGAGCCGGGCAGACCACTCGCGTTCAGCGATGACGAGGGCGTCCTCCAGCGCTTCGACGAGCACCGTCCTGCTCACCGACACCACCGTCGGCTCACACCTGGCCTCCGTGCCCCAGGCAACACCGCCTCCATCGCGTACGCGACAGGCGAGGTGCACCTGGTCCCCATCAGGGAATGCGAACGCCAACCTCCGCCATTGCGTCGCGGTGTCCTGCTGGACGAGCCTGGCGCTACCGATCGTCACCTCCGATGACTCGTAGTCCGAGGGCGGAACGACCGCCGAGGTGATGGAAGAGGGTGGGTTCGGGGCGTCCTCTGCAACTGTGGCCAGCTCGGCGAAGAAGGCCTTCCAGGCGGCTCGGTCATTCCGGATGCCTTCCATGAGGCTGGCCACCTGCTGCAGCGTGCCGTACATGCACTGCACCCGGGTCGGCGCGTTCTCGAGACCGGGGAGGTGTTTGTGCACCACGGCTGCGGCTCGTTCGGTGCGGAGTACCTCGCCGAGGATCGATGAGGGACCGTAGGACATCGAGGCTTCTTGAGTGGGACCACTGGGGACGTCAGGGGTGCAGGGTGGTCAGGGCGGTGCTGAGGTGCTGTTTGAGCGTAATACGGGTGTCCGCAGCGGCTTCTCGCGACAGTGAGGTACCGGCGGTGAGCGCCTTGCGTACCGCGAGAAAGTCGGCGGGGCTGTTGACGCATTCGGCGGCGACCAGGGCGGGGCCCCGGTAGCGCAGCGTCGTGTGCTGTCCGGGGCGCTTGCCGGCGCGGACGATGACGTCGTCGTCCGGTGCGGCCAGTCCCGCGATCTGAAGCTTCAGGCTGCCTTGGTCGGACCAGAACCACGGCACACTGCGGTAGGCCTGAGGATGGCCGACCAGAGTGGTGGCAGCGGCCCGGGCTTGTTCGACGGCGTTGTCCACACTTTCCAGGCGGAGGCGCAGTGCGGGGCCGGGGGTCGGGGAGGGGTCGGGAAGGTTCGCACAGTCGCCGACCGCGAGGGTGTGACCGTCGGATGCCAGTGACCGGTCGTCGACCATGATTCCGTTGTCGCAGTGCAGGCCCGCGGCCGCGGCGAGGTCGTCGCGCGGGCCCGCGCCCACACCGACGAGAACGAGGCGGGCGGGCAGGCGAACGCCGTTGTCCAACTCCACAGCCGCGACGGCGCCCTGGCCGTCGTCGGTGAAACGGGTGGGACGGACGCCGGTCAGCACGTGGATCCCGCAGGCCCGGTGCGCCCTCTCGACGACCTCCGAGGTGACGGGGCTGACCACGCGGTTCATCAGGCTGGAGGCGGCCTCGACCACGCTCGTGCGGACGCCCGCAGCGACGGCGGCGGCGGCCACCTCCAACCCCACGAAGCCGCCGCCCACCACCACCATGTGCGAGGCGGCGTCGAGACGGTGAGCGAGAGCCATCGCGTCGTGCAGGTCTCTCAACACGACCACTCCGTCAAGATCGGCGCCTTCCAGCGGCAAACGCCGCGGTGCCGCTCCGGTGGCCAGGACCAGACGGTCGAAGACCCACCGACGGCCGACGGCGGTGACGGCGCTGCCAGTTCCGTCGCCCGCCAGGTCGAGGCGCTCCACGCGCTCGTCCAGAACCAGGTCGATGCGGTGGCCGGCGTAGAACTCCGGCGTACGCAGGGCCAGGGATTCGACGGTTGCCGTGCCGGTGAGGAAGGCCTTGGACAGGGGCGGACGAGCGTACGGTGCGTGCGGTTCGGCACCGAGGAGGGTGATGGGCCCTCGCCAGCCGAGTTCCCTGGCGCTGCTCGCCGTCTGGACGCCCGCCTGCCCGGCGCCCACGATCAGGAGACGGCCGTCGGTGGTCACAGCTGTGCCTTCGGGATGGTGACGTGGACGTGCTGCCCCTCAGCGAGGGGCAGTTGGCAGGACAGCCGTGAGGTGTCCTGCCGGTCGACGGCGGTGCAGTCCAGCATCTCGTCCTCGTCCTCGCTGATCGGAGGGAAGTCCTCGGCGTTCCGCTCGTGCAGGAAGACGTGGCAGGTCGCACAGGACAACACGCCCCCGCACTGTCCAAGCACCCCCGGGACACCGTTGCGTACGGCGGTCTGCATCACGGAGTCGCCGACCGCGCCCTCCACGGCCCGCTCGGTGCCGTCGGGCTGGGTGTAGAACACTTTGGGCATGCTGCTCCCCTCCGTCACCACGTGACGGGCAGGCTGGTCATGGGCTGGGTCAGGACATCGCGGTTGAACACCGGCTCGCCGGCCAGGTGGAGGCCGGGGATGCGCTTGAAGAGCTCGGCGATGCCCACCTGCAGCTCCATGCGGGCCAGGGGAGCGCCGAGGCAGTGGTGCAGGCCGTGGCTGAGCATCAGGTGCGGGTTGTCGGTCCTGGTGATGTCGAAGCGTGCGGGATTCTCGACGACTTCCGCGTCGTGGTTCACGGCACCGGGGTCGAAGCTGACGGCCTCGCCCGCGGCGATCAGCTGCCCGTCCACCTCGACGTCCTCCGTGGCGACGAACGGCACCAGGCCTCCGCCCCCGAACACGGGATATCCGATCGCCCATTGACTGTGGCGCAGGATCTCCTCCGCGGCGGTGGGGGCCAGACCGTCCGGGTCGGACACCAGCAGCGCGCGCTGGTCGTCGGAGCGCAGCAGCGACAGGACCCCGGTGGCAAGGAAAGTGGCGGTGTTGTCGAATCCGCCGACGATGAGGAGGAATGCGATGGGAAGGATCTCGGCATCGGTGAGCGTCTCGTCGCGTTCGCGGGCATGCGCCAGAGCGCTGAGCAGATCATCGCGTGGCTCCTCGCGGCGCTTCGCGATCAAATCCGTCATGTAGGCCGAGAGCTCTCCGAGATCGGCGGCGATCTCCTCCTCGCTCCTGCCCGCGACCGACAGCGTGGAGGAGCTCCACCGCTCGAACTTCTCCCGGTCCGAGGAAGGCACGCCCAGCAGGGAGCTGAGCATCTCGATCGGCAGGGACAGAGCGTACTCGGGTACGAGGTCGCGGACACCGCCGCGGGCCAGCATTCCGTCGATCAGCTCGCCCGCGAAGGCCACGGCGGAATGGCGCATGTCCCGGACCCGCCGGGGCGAGATCGCCTTCTGCACCAGCTTGCGAAGCTTCGTGTGCTGGGGCGGGTCCTCGAACTGCAGCGTCGAGCGCAGGAAGTCGGGGAACGGCACGAAGAACGGTACGACCCGTTCACCGGTGCGGAACGGCTCCCGGACGAACCGGGGGTCGCCGAGCACCTGCCGTGCCGCGCGGTTGCGGTGCACGATCCAGATGTCGCCGCCGTACGGCATGGTGACCTTGCTCATGGGCCGGTCGGCCAGGAGGCGACGCAGGTGCTCCACGGCCTCGGTGGCGGGCAGTGGGCCGAAGGGGTACTCGGTGCCGGCGTCGGTGGATGCGGTCATCGGCTTCTCCGGTTGGGCTGGGATGGGTGGCTCAGGCGGTGTGGGGATGCGGTGCGGCGACCAACTCCGGTTGTGCTTCGGGGGTGAGGGCCATGACCTCGTCGAACCGTTCGGCCACCGTCTCGATGGTCAGGTCGGTCTCGTGGATGCCCTGGGTGGTGATGACAGCCGTGCGGCTGACGCCTCCGCCCGCGGCGTTGAAGACCTCGCCGGTCACCCGGCAGGAGGGGTGGACCAGGTACGCGGCCACAGGCGCCACGTGCTCGGGCAGGAGCTGGGTCCGCACGTACTCCATCACTTCGGGTGACAGCGAGTCGGCGGAGCTCTCGGCCATGCGGGTACCGGCGCCGGGTGCCAGGGAGTTGACGAGGATGCCGTGCTCGGCACCCTCCAGGGCCAGGTTGCGGGTGAGTGCGAAGACCGCGCCCTTGGAGCTGCCGTAGTGCGTCATCAGCGGGTTGCCGAGCATCGCCGCGGAGACGGTGTTGACCACTCGACCGGAGCCCGAGGCGATCAGGTGGGGCCATGCGGCACGGCACACGAACAGCGAGCCGAAGAAGTGCACGTCGAGGTGGCGCTGGTACTCCTCGGCCGGGACGTCCGCGAAGGGGGCGGTGCGCACGATGCCGGCGTTGTTGATGACCGCGTCGAGCCTGCCGAACTCCTTGACGGCAGTGTCGACGACCGTCGCGGCCCCGCTCTCGGTGGACACGTCGGCCCGGCACGCGACGGCCTTCCCGCCCGCCGCAAGGATCTCGGCGACGACGTCGATCGCGGGGTCGTCGCCGGCCACGCCGGAGCCGTCGACGCGGGCCCCGAGGTCGGCGACGACGACACCGGCGCCGCGCGCGGCCAGCAGCAGCGAATGCGCCCGGCCGATACCGCGTCCGGCACCGGTGACCACGACAACGCGGTCTTCGAACGAGAGAGTGTCCATGTATCAGGTCCCAACTGATCGGTGGGCGCCGCGCCGCTGGCCGGCCCCCTTGCGCGAGCTGTTGTCAGGGGCGGTTGGCTCCGCCGCTCGCCTGGACCGGGACCTGCCAGACGGTCCCGTTGCGGTTCTTGCGGGATTCCTCCCAGTCCAGAACGTCCAGGCCGGCGCAGACGAACAGGGTCCGGCGGCCTTCGCCGCCAAGAACGCAGGCGGGCGGCAGGGCCTCGGTGACGTCGAAGCGGATGACGTCGGTGATCGCACCTCCGGCGGTGAACCGTGCCACGGCGGGCACCGAGGGCAGCCCCGCCCAGACGCCTCCGTCGTCGTCCAGGCAGATGCCATCCGGCAGGGACGGTGTCGTGGCGAAGATCCGCCGCCCGCTCAGGCGACCCTGCTCGTCGCGGTCCATGACAGTGATGCGGTCGGCGAAGGCCTCCGCGGTCAGCACGTGGCGGCCGTCGGCGGTGACTGCGATGCCGTTGGCGCCCATGAAGCCGTCCAGCTCGGTGAGGGCTCGGGACGCGCCGTCGGGTTCCACGACGAGCAGCGCGGACTCGCGCGGAGCCTCGCCGGCGAACAGGTCGAAGCCGAGCTGGGTGACGTAGGCGCGGCCGTCGCCGTCGACGACCATGTCGTTGATCGACCCGGTCGCCAGGTCGCGCAGGTCGGCGTACTCCGTCAGCCGCACCCCGTCGTAGGCGAGGACGAGCCGCTCGTGCATGGAGGTGACGATCAGCGTGCCGTCGGGGAGCCAGCCGAACCCGCCCGGGATGACTTCGACTCCGTTCACCGAGGCGCGCCGGGAGAGGTCGAGCACTGTGTGCGGCGTCCCGTCGGCGTCGAGGCGCAGGATGCGGTGGGCGTACATGTCACTGAACCAGAAGGCCCCGTCGTGCCACCGCGGGCACTCGGCCCAGGTGAACCCGCTCGACAGCTTGTGGGGTGTGAGCGGGCGGGCGTCGGCGAACGGGTCGACGGCGGTGTCGGTCACGGTTCCTCCTGGCACGGGCTGGCAGCGGGTGGTGGATGCGGAGTGACGGGGGACGGCGGCGTTGGTCAGAAGGGCAGCGGATGAGCGAACTTGGCCCGCAGCAGCCCGCCGATCTCGGCGACGGCGAGCCGCCCCCTGGCCAGGTGGTCGGACTGCATGAGGAAGCCGTGGTAAGAGCCCGGGTAACGCGTGAGAGTGGTCTGCACGCGGGCCTCGCGCAGCCGTTCGGCATACCTCTCAGCCCAGTCCCGGAGCGGATCGCACTCCGCCGTCACCACGATGGCCGGGGGCAGACCGGTGAGGTCGTCGGCGTAGGCCGGGATGCGGTACGGGCTGTCCGGGTAGCCCTGGCCGCCGTCGGCTGTCTCGTTGAGGAACAACACGTCGTCCCGGCTCAGGATCGGCGCGTCGGCGCACTCGGTGATCGACCGGGCCCCCAGGTCTCGGTCGAGGCCGGGACAGACGAGGACCTGGCAGCTGATCGCCGGGCCGCTTCGATCGCGTGCCGCGAGGGCCACGGCGGCGGCCAGCGTGCCTCCGGCGCTGTCGCCGATGACGACGAGCCGGTCGGGGTCGCTTCCGATGTCGTCGGCGTGTTCGGCGGTCCAGAGCGTGGCGGCGTAGGCGTCGTCGAACTGTGCGGGGGGCGGAGATTCGGGGGCCAGGTGGTATTCCACGGACACGACCGTGGCCCCACTGCTGTGGGCGAAATGACGAGCGAGTGGCTCGAAGGAGTGGTTGGAGCCCATGCACATGCCGCCGCCGTGCAAATACACCAGCACCGGCGCCCGGTCGCCGAGGGAGGGACGGTGGATTCGCAGCGGGATCTCTCCCCAGGGGCCGTCGATCCGGAGATCCTTGGTCTCGGCCATGACCGGCAGGCCCTTCGGGAAGGGCATGGCTTCGAGGCCTTCGCGCAGGGCGGCGATGCCGCGCTTGCGCATCGGCGGCGTGTCGGCGACAGCGGCGGCGATCGCCGCGGCGTCCGGGTCCAGCGGGGGAAGCTGAGGGCGCATGGTGGTCTCCGGCGTCGGTGGCGGCTCAGTTCGCGGGAACGGCGTAGTCGCCGCGGATGAGGAGCGGGGCACGGCGATGCGTCAGGACGTCGGCCCGCGCTGCCATGGCGTCGGCGACGAAGGGCTGGGACCGCAGATAGAACTCACCCTCGGCCGCCTGGTCGAAGAACACCCGCGCAGCGTCCACCGGGTCCATCGCGTGCGCCTTGATCCTCAGCATCGCGGCGCGGTGGTCTTCCGCAGCGGCGATGTCGCCGTCTTCGACGGCACCGGCGGACTCGAAGATGTCCGACGCCACCGCGCCCGGCAGGACCGCCTGGACATGCACGTGATGAGCGTGGCCGGCGAGCTCGACCTCCTGGTGCAGGCATTCGGTCAGGGCCAGGACGGCGTGCTTGCTCATGATGTACGGCGCCTGCAGTGGACTCGCGCTGACCCCGCCCACCGAGGAGAGGTTCCAGACCCAGGACTGCCCCGGCTCGGCCGTCATCCGGGGCAGAAACGCCTTGATGCCGTGGAAAACACCGCTGATGTTGATGGCGAGAAGCCGCTCCCAGTTCGGCTCCGGCGTATCCCACAGATACCCGAACTGCTCGACTCCGGCGTTGTTGACCAGCAGCCTGACAGGACCGGCCTCGGCGATCGTGCGTTCCGCCAGCCGTTCCAGGGCCTGAGGGTCACGCACGTCGCAGGTCACGTCGAGAACGCGGGCGCCGACGGCCTCCAGCTCGGCACGCAGCTCGGCGATGGCACGGGTGTCGACGTCGGCCAGCACCACGGACATGCCGAGCTCGCGTGCGGCGTAACGGGCCAGACCCGCTCCGATGCCGGCACCGGCCCCGGTGATCACGGCGATGCCCCCGCCGAACAACTCCTGTGCGGAAGTCATCGGCCGTTCCCTTCATGTTCGGCGACGATCTCGCGGACGGCTCGTGCGACGGGTGCGAACGTCCGCTCGGGACTCTGGATCGCCGGGGTGTCCATGTTGTTGTGGCAGATCGCGACGGCAACCCGGTCACGGAGGTCGGCCCACGCGACGGAGCCTCCCGCGCCGGGGCTGTAGATGATGTCGCGGTGGTCGCCGACCAGCGGATCGGATGCCTCCGGTTCGCCGCCGAGCCAGAACCCGTTCGCGCCGAACCAGACCGGGATGGTCAGGATCCGGTCCGGGGCGTGCGGGTCCTGGCGCGGCCGGGTGAAGGTGGCCACCCGGTGCGCTGAGAGCAGCCGGGTACCGTCGAGTTCACCCCCCTCGGCGAGCATCGCGAAGATCCGGGCCACGGAACCGGCGGTGGCGATCGCGCCCGCTCCGGGGTCCACGGCCTGTTGCGCGGTGCGCTGGTTGTGGGCGTCAGATCCCGGGAAGACCGCCGGCGGGCTGACGTTGTGGTCGTCGACGATCCCGAACTCGTTACCGCCGTACAGCGTGGCCACACGCCCCAAGTCGGGGTCGGGAACGCCGAGATGGAAGTTCTCGACACCCAGGGGCGTACAGATCTCCTCCGCGACGAAGACGTCGAAGGGACGGTGCGCCGGGTCCGTGCGGAGCACGACCTCACCGATGATCCACCCCCACACGAGCACGTGGTACGCGCTGGTGGTGCCCGGCTCGAAGACCGGCCTGAACTCGGCGATGCGGCTCGTCATCCACTCCCAGTCCGCCATCAGGTCCGGCGTGACACCCTCGGGCATCTGTGGGATCCCCGCGCGGTGCGACAGCGCCTGCTCGACCGTGATCGTCTCCTTGCCGTGGGCGGCGAACTCGGGCCAGTACCGCGCGATGGGAGCCCGCAGATCCACCAACCCGCGCTCGGCCTGCAGGTGGAGCGCCGTCGCCGTGACCCCTTTGGTCACGGAGAACACCGGGAAGAGAGTGCGCTCGTCGACCGGTGTGCCGCGCTCGACGTCGGCGAGACCCGCCACGGCGTCGACGATCAGCTCGCCACGGTGATAGGCGGCCACGGCGATGCCGGTCTCGCCCAGTTCCAGGGAACGTTCGAGGGCTTTCGTGATGCGTGGGTCATGGGTGGCCAAGGCGGTCATCGGCTCTCCTTGGGCGATGTGCGGGCCCTTGCGCAACGCCGCAACCGCGGCCTCGTTGCTCGGTGTTGACGCTAGGCCGGGTGTATGGACGCTCCGGCGCGCTGTTCCGGTGAGTGGACGGCTTTTCCGGCCGGCAATGTCAATCCGACACTTCCCGCTTGGCCAGTAGCCATCGGCCGTCCTCACAGCGCCGCAATTCGTCCCGATAGGAGCCCGTGACCAGGATCGAGGCCGGGGCGGCACGGGAGACCAGGAGGAAGGAGGAGAACGCCCCGGCGTGCTCAGCCTCGACATACACCTCCTGGTTGGTGACGACGTGTCGGTTGCCGGAGTCGGGGCCGGCGCGCCCGAGGGCACGCATCTCCGCCAGGCCTTCGAGGACCGCCGTATGTCCCCGCCAGACCACACCGGACATGTGCCATTCCACGTCGTCGGCGAGCAACCTGCCGATCTGAGCCACGGTGCCTTCGTCGGCCATGCGGGCGAACGCGTTGAGGACGTTCACGATGCTGAAGACGTCCGGTGTGTCCTTCGGGTCCGTCTGGGGGAGTTGCATGTCTCTCCTGCCCTCGGTGGATGGCGGAACGAGCCGGTGTCAAATGCGGCGCGGGGTCCGAGCCCCCGCAACCGACTGTGCGCCCGGAGCGGCCAGCCACCGGAGCGAACGTCCACTCACCGGACACCTTCTGCGTGAGGGCCCTTCATCCGGGGGATTTTGGAAGCCGACCGTAGTCCTCGCCGACATGGAGGCCGCTTCCGTGACACCAGACGCCGACACTCAGACCAAGGAAGTGCAAGGACGGGACCTGTCGGTCACGCTCGAGGACGGCGTCGGGCTTCTTGTCATGCGCAGGCCGCCCGCCAACTACTTCGACGAGCACCTGATCGGCCGGATCGTCGACGCCGCCCGCGCACTCGACGAGGACCCACAGTGTCGAGCCATCGTGCTCGCCGCCGAGGGCAAGCACTTCTGCGCTGGCGCGAACTTCGGTGACGGAGGCGGTTTCGACCAGGACCGGGTAGGAGTGTCGGAGCGCCTCTACCGCCGCGCCGCGCAGCTCTTCGAGATCGGGGTCCCGATCGTCGCCGCCGTGCAGGGCGCGGCTGTGGGCGGCGGTCTGGGCCTGGCCTGCGCGGCCGACTTCCGCGTCGCCGACGCGGGCGCGCGCTTCGTCGCCAACTTCGCGCTGTTGGGCTTCCACCAGGGCTTCGGGCTGAGCGTGACGCTGCCGGAACTCGTCGGCCGACAGGCCGCCACGGACATGCTGCTGACCGGCCGGGCGGTCAGGGGTGAGGAGGCCCACGCCATGGGGCTCGTCGATCGGCTGTCCGGCCCCGGCGCGCAGCGCGAGGCGGCTCTGGAGTGGGCGCGATCGCTGGCTGCCGCGGCACCCCTCGCCGTCAGGTCGATCCGCTCGACGCTGCGCGGCGACCTTTCGCGCAGGGTCGGTGACGCGCTGGCACACGAGCTGTCCGAGCAGGCCCGCCTGTGGGCGACCCGCGACTGCGCCGAAGGCATCGCGGCGAGTCTTGAGCGGCGACCGCCGGTGTTCCGCGGGGAATGACGACGAGGGCCGTCGCTGCCCGTCCCGACGGCCTGCGATGGCGATCAGTTCTCGGCGCGTGCGGAGAAGACGTAGTCCGCCGGGTCGGGCGCGCGCAGCATGGCCCAGTAGTCGACCAGACGCCACGGGCAGCTGACCCACGCGCGCCCGGCCTTGTTGCGGTAGTAGCCGTTTGCCGTGCCGCCGTGCTTCCAGACCGTCTTGTCGAGCTCGTCGTCGACGCGGCGGTTGTAGGTGTCGGCGGCCTCCCGGGTTGGCTCCAACGAGGTGAAGTCGTTCTCGATCAGGTACTGGAGGCTTTCGACGACGTAGTTGACGTGTTCCTCGCTCGTGACGTTGTGGCCGCCCCCGTGGTTGGGTGCGGCGTTCGGGCCCGCCGTGACGAAGAGGTTGGGGAAGCCGGGAACGGTGATGCCCAGGTACGCCCGCGGGTTCTGGTCGGCCCACTCGTCGCTGAGCCTGATGCCACCGCGGCCCACGACATCCAGGAATCCGAGGTATTCGAGCTTGAAACCGGTGGCCCAGATGATGACGTCCGCCGCGATGAACCTCCCCTCCGTCGTGACGACACCGTCGGGGCGGATCTGCTGGAAGGACGCTCGGTGCACCGATACGTTGTCTCGTTTGACGGCTTGGAAGAAGCCGGGGTCCTTCACGATCCGTTTGGCGAACGGGGGGAAGTCCGGCGTCAGCTTCTCCTTCAGGTCGGGACGGTCGGCGAACGCCTCGTCCAGGTACCGCAGGCACACCTGCATCACCGCGTCGTTGGCCGGAGAGGCCGAGACGTGCGTGGCGTACCACTCCTCGTCGATACGGGGAACAGGCCAGCCCTTGTCCGCGGCCCACCAGTACGTCTTGGTCCGGAACCACTGGTGGAAGTAGGGAATGTTCTCCAGCGCCCACCGCATCCCGTCGGGTACTTCGGCGGAGACCTTCCGCTCGGGGATCACCCAGTGCGGCTGGCGTGCCACGACGTCCAGAGACTCCACCTGGTCGGCGATGTCGGCGACGACCTGGACGGCCGTACAGCCCGCGCCGAGGACGACCACGCGCTTGCCGAACAGGTCGACATCCGGGCGCCACTCCGCCGTGTGCATCATCTCGCCCGCGAACGAGCTCGCTCCGTCGATGTCGGGGATCGACGGTCCGTTCAGTACGCCCGTGGCCGTGACCACGGCGTTTGCGCGATGCGTCCGGACGGTGCCGTCCTTGTGCTGGACGGTGATCTCCCAGATCTGGTCGTTCTCGTGCCACGTACAGCCGAGCACCCTGGTCGAGAAGGTGATGCGCGGAAGCAGGTCGTACTTGTCGGCCACGCCCCGCAGGTAGGCGAGATACTCGGGTCCCGTCGGGTAGTACTTCGACCACCCGGGATTGAGCTCGAACGAGTAAGAGTAGAAGTGGCTCGGGGTGTCGACAGCGGCCCCCGGGTAGGTGTTGCGTGACCACGTGCCGCCGAGGTCCTCGCGCTCCTCGAAGACCCGGCAACCGAAGCCGGCCTGGCCGAGCTTGATCGCGGCGTTCACGCCGATCATCCCGGCACCGATGATCGCGACGCTGAAGTCCGCGGGGGGAGTGCGGTTCCGCGTGACGGTCGGCCGCGTCGCCTCAAAGCCTCCCTGCTCCCGCAGATGGGGCACGTACTCCTCGCCGACGGTGTCATTCAGGCAGACCTCGGCCATCCGCCGGAAGAGCAAGTTCCCGGGGACCGATATACGGGGCGTCAGCGGGCCGTCGAGGAGTTTGCGAGCCCGGGCGCGGATCTCGGAGGCGACCGCCGACGGATACTCGCCCATGACGGTCGGCGGGCGTCCCTCGTCCTCAGCGAGGCGGCGAGCCTCCGAGAGCTTGTCCCTGAACTCGTCGACGAGACTCGTGTCTCCGCTCACATGGACCAGCGACATCAGCAGCGCGCCCGGCTCGGCGACATCTATGGCCGCTGCGAGCGCCTCCCGGTCAGCGTTGGTGACGGGGGAGAGGACGTAGGTGGGCTGGTTCGGGGATATCAAGGTCATCGGGGTACCGGTTCCTTGGCGAGTGGGTGAGCGTGGCGAACAACGCCGTGAGAGAAGTCGAGACGAGCGAGGAATCGTCGGGCTGAGGTCACTCGTGGGACGGGACTGGCGTCCTGTCGGAGCGCCGCAGAGGACGGGAGAGGCCCCCGCCAGTGCCTCGGCTTCGGCGAGGCATCCCGGACGCGGCGTACCAGATGTCCATCGCGGCCATGCGTACGGCCTCGCCGGCTTCCTGCGTCGGCAGGGCGTCCACGGGCCCGCACAGTGAGAGTGCTGTGCGCACGTTGCTCCCGGATGGGCCGACGGGGGCGGCCACCACGGTGATCCCGGTTCCGCAGCCCTGGAAGTCGACAGCGACGCCGCCTCGGTCGCGGACGCGCTCGAGGTCGCGCCGGAGATCTCGGAGTGTGTGGATCCCGTACACGGTGGCAGGTGGCGCGAAGGCCAGGGTGGGCCAGTCGGTCTCGGCGAGCTGGGCGAGGAGGGCCCGGCCGGCGGCCGAGTGCACGGCAGGCTGCCGGGCCCCCAGACACCAACTGTCCCCCTTCTCCGGCCAGTCGCCGGTGCGTTCGAGGTGCAGCACGTCCGAGGCGACGAGGGTGCTCAGGTGCACGGTCAGACCGGTTGAGCGGTGCAGCGCGTGCATGAACGGCAGGGATGCCCGGTGGATACGGTCGCGCCGGACGACCTGCGAACCCAGTTCGAACATCCGGATGCCGAGGCTGTACTGATACCCCTCGCGTTCCACCCAGCCCAGTTCGACCAGACGCTGCAGGATGCGATGCGTCGACGAACGCGGCAGATCGGCCTGCCGTGAGATCTCGGCCAGCGTGAGTCTGGATCGGCCGTCGAATACCTGAAGCAGAGAGGCCACCCTGTCGATCATGGTGATGGGTGCGCCCTGGCTTGTCGGAGCCGTGGTCATAGTGGCCTCCCGGCATCGTCGCCCGGTTGCACGTTGCGACAACATGTCGCAAACTGACAGGCCGGAGTCTACTGCTGGATTGCCAACCCGTAAACGGATTGGATCCAATTTCCTCATA
Source organism: Streptomyces sp. NPDC006655 (assembly GCF_040703965.1). NCBI lineage: Bacteria > Bacillati > Actinomycetota > Actinomycetes > Kitasatosporales > Streptomycetaceae > Streptomyces > Streptomyces sp. NPDC006655. The sequence goes on from NZ_JBEYJU010000071.1 coordinate 28,570, forward strand.
CGGGTTGACCGTGCGTCGGCCGATGCGACGGTACTGGCGCAGTGCATGGAAAGGTGCAGTCATGGTGAAGAGCAGCCGTCCGACGCTGACAGAGCGGCGGGCCGAGGAACTGCACATGACCATTGCGCGGAAGGCGGCCGAGATCTTCGTCGCCGACGGTGACACCTCGGCAACCGTCGAGCGCATCGCCGACGAGGTGGGCATGTCGACCCGTACTTTCTACCGCCACTTCCCCGTCAAGGAGGACGTGGTCCGGCCCTTGTTCCGGCACAGCTCGCGGATGGTCATGCAAGCGCTGCGGAACGCGCCCAAAGACGGCGATCTGGTGGAGGCGCTCGTCGCCGCTTGGACGTCGGAACTGGACGCGGGGCCGAACCTGAGCCCCTTCGGCCGACAGTTCCTGACGCTGGTGGCGTCGAGCCCGCAGCACCGCCTGCGGTGGATGGAGGTCGACGACGAACTGTGCGAGGCGATGGCCGAGTTCCTGCGGGAACGCATCGGAGAGGGTGAGGGCACCCTGGAGTCCGTATTGCCGGGCTTCCTGATTGTGCAGGCGACCCGTCAGGTCTTCATGTACTGGATCACGTCGGAGGCCGGAGAGGACATCGCGGACCTGTTGCGCGAGGCCTTCCGGATGGTGCTCGACGGCGTACGGACGAACCGCCCTGCTCAGCTGGCGCGCGGGTGAGCGAGGCGGCCTCTGGGGCCCCTCTGGAATCCTCAGGGGCGGATCAGTCCGCGGGGGTGTCCTCTGGTCCGAGAGCGCCGGATCGGTGCAGCGCGGTGATCTCCTCAGCGCTGTAGCCGAGTTCGGCGAGTACGAGGTCGGTGTCCGCTCCTGTGGCCGCCGGTGCCCGGGGCGGCGTGGGAGCGGACCGACTCAGTTTTATGGGTACGCCGATGCCGCGGTAGGCGCCGTCCTGGACGACCATCGAACGGTGCCGCGTGTGCGGTGCGGACAACGCGCCCTCGACGTCGTGGACCGGGCCGGCCGGGACCCCACGCGCCGTGAGGGCCGGCGCGAGGTCCTCCGCCTTCCGTGTCAGGAACGTCGGCTCCAACTCCGCCAACAGCTCCGGTAGGTGGACCATCCGGTCCCGGTTGCGCCGGAAGCGGGGGTCCTCTGCCAGCCGGGGGATCCCGAGGACGTCAGTGAGTGCCGCAAACTGCGCGTCGCTGGCGGCGGCGACGAACAGGCGTCCCTGCCCCGCGGTACGGAACACCTGGTACGGGGCGACTGTAGGGTGCGCCGCTCCGGTGCGCCTGCCCACCTGGCCCGACTGCAGATAGCTCGCGGTATGCGGATGCATGATCGACAGGGCCGCGTCGAACAGCGTCACGTCGACGAGCTGTCCGCGCCCGCTGTGTGTCCGCTCCAGCAGAGCGAGCAGGACACCCGCGAAAGCCTGGTGCGCGGCGGTGATGTCCACGATCGGTACCCCGACACGCAGCGGTTCACGGTCCGGTTCTCCGTTGACGCTCATCAGCCCGCCGTAGGCCTGGAGTACGGCGTCGTACCCTGGTAGCCCACCGAGCGGGCCGTCGGCGCCGTAGCCGGTAATCCGGCAGTAGACGAGCCGGGGGAACTCCTTCGAGAGGCGGGCCTCGTAACCGAAGCCCCAGCGTTCCATGGTGCCGGGCTTGAAGTTCTCCACGACCACATCCGCCTGGGCGATGAGGTCGTGCAGCACGTCCCGGGCCCTTTGCACCCGGAGATCCAGTGCCATATTGGCCTTACTGCGGTTGAGCCCCTGGTAGTAGGCGCTCATGGTCGCGGCCTCGTCGACGAACGGCGGTCCCCAGCGCCGCGTCTCGTCGCCCGAGGGGAACTCGACCTTGATCACCTCAGCGCCGTGGTCGGCGAGCATCTGCGCGCAGAACGGGCCGGCGAGGACCCGGCTCAGATCGAGTACGCGCACGCCCTGGATGGCTCCGGCCGCGCTCATCGCGTGCCACCTGCCACCAGGGGCCACCATGGACCGTCCTGACGCACCATGGCGGCGAGCTGGTCGTGCCAGTGACTCTCGTTGCCGAACTCCTCCCGCCAGGCCCACAACCGGGTCGTCGCCTGCCCGAGACGATGCTCGGCCGAGTAGCCGATCGCGCCGTGCAGTTGGTGGCCGATGGAGGCGACCAACTGTGCGCCCGCGGAGGCGGTGGCCTTCGCCGCGGCCACCGCCACAGCCGCGCCTGGATCGTCAGTCTCCACAGCCAGCAGAGCGGCGTCCGCACTCACCTGGAGAGCGGTGACCTCCGCGGCGAGCACGGCCAACTGGTGCTGCACCGCCTGGAAGTGGGCGAGCGGGCGACCGAACTGCTCCCGCTCGGTGATGTACCGGCCGGCCGATTCGAGTACGGAGCGGGCCGCTGCGCCGAGTTGAAGGGACCTGGCCAGCGCCCCTCGCCGCATCAGCGCAGCCGAGTCGACGCTGGGCGGCGCCACGACGGCGACAGGGTCGGCCAGTTCCACACCGTCGAGGATCAGCGTGTCACGCGGCTCACCGGCAAGGTTCTCGGCCGTCACCAGGCGTATGGCCTCCGAGCCCTGTTGCGGCACGGGCAGGACGGCGATCAGGGTCTCGCCACCGCAACGCACGGGCGTGACGACGTGATTCGCATGCCGCCCCCACGGCACTCGAATGCTTCCCGACAGCCGGAGTGCACCGCTTCGCCGCTCACCGTGAGCTTCGTCGAGGGACGCGACCACGAGCCCTTCGGGCAGGGACAGATCCGTGCGGGCCAGCATCCATCCGGCGAGGAACGCGGCCTCGGCCACCGGCACCCTGACGGCGTGAAAGGCGGTCAGATCGACCACCACGGCGAGAGCGCTCAGCCCGCCCCCGCTGCCGCCGGCCTCCGCAGGCACGCCCAGCAGATGGAACCCTCCTTGGCTCAGGTCCTTCCACACGCGATGGTCGAAGTCCGCCGAGGGCGTTCCCTCTGTGCTGTGGGCGCGCAGGATCGTGGCGACTGCTGAGCGAATCTCCTTGTGCAGATCGGCGTTCATCGAACCCCCAGCCCACGCGCCACGACCGAGCGCAGGATCTCGTTGGTGCCGCCCCGCAGGGTGAACGCCGGAGAGTGAAGGACCGCCTCGGCCAGCAGCCCTTCCAGTCCGTCCGCGCCTCTTCGGGGCTCGGCGTCCGTCAGCTGCCGTACGGTCTCCACCACGTCCCCCTCGAACCGAGAGCCGAGATCCTTCACCAGCGCTGCGGCGATTTCGGTCGACCGTCCCTCGGCGAGAGCGGCGGCCACCGACAGCGACAGCTGGCGCAGCGTCCAGGCACGAGCCGTGAGCCTGCCGAGCGCCCGGTCCGCCACTGCGTCGCCCGGGCCGTGGGGCAGCTGCTCCGTCCAGGCATGCAGCAACGGCACCGTGCTCATCAGCCGCTCGGGGCCGGACCGTTCGTGCGCCAGCTCGGCGGTGACCTGACCCCAGCCGGCTCCGCGTTCGCCCAGCAGACTGTCCTCCGGGACGACGACCGAATCGAACACGACCTCGTTGAAGTGGTGCTCTCCGTCGATGGTGAGGATGGGCCGGATCTCGATACCCGGTGCCGGCAGATCCACGACGAACTGGGACAGGCCGGAGCGCCGGTCGTCCGGTGAACCGTCGGTGCGGACGAGGACGACCATCGCATGGGCGTAGTGCGCCCCGGTCGTCCAGACCTTCGTCCCGGAGACCTCCCAGCCGTCGGGCACCTTCCGTGCCCGGGTGCGCACCGACGCCAGGTCCGAGCCCGCATCGGGCTCGCTCATGCCGATGGCGAAGTAGCACTCGCCGCGGGCGATCGCGGGCAGGTAGCGGTGCCGCTGCGCCTCGGTGCCGTGACGCAGAAGGGAGGGTGCCATCTGCCGGTCGGCGATCCAGTGGGCGGCCACGGGCGCGCCGGCGGCCAGCAGTTCCTCGGTGACGACGAAGCGGTCGAGAGCAGACCGGCCATGGCCTCCGTAGGCGGTGGGGAGTGTCATGCCGATCCAGCCACGCGCCCCGAGGCGACGGCTGAACGCCGGATCCGGGGCGGACATCCAGGCGTCGCAGCGCGGGGTGAAGGTTCCTGCCTCGCGCTCGCTGTCCAGGAAGCCTCGTACTTCTTTACGGAGTTCACGCGCTGCGGGGCCGAGCTGGTGCGGGGAGAGATGGATTGTCGCGCTCAACCGGACTCCTCCTTCAGGTCCGGTCCACGCTATGAGATTGGATCCAAAAAAGTAGCCGGTGTTCCGTTGAGTGGACGGAACACCGGCTTGCAGGTCAGCTCACGGGTGGTCGCGCCACCGCTCCTGCTTCGAGCATCAGGTTCAACTGGGCCTCGGAGCCCGCGCGGTGGGCGTCCATGAGGTCGGCCAGGCGCTGCGTGTCACCGGCCCCCAACGCGATGACCATCTCCTTGTGCTCGGCGAGGATGCGTGCCCGCCCGGCGCCGTCGTAGAGATAGACCGAGTGGTACGGCAGCGCCCAGGTCCAGATGCGCTTGATCTCGCCCACGACGAGGCTCAGGTCGCTCAGGCCGAAGATCGCCATGTGAAACCGGCTGTTGAGCGTGCGCATGCGCGGCAGGTCGAGATCGGCGGCAGCCCGCTCGACCTCCTCGGCCAGGGCCTCGATCTCCGCGAGTTGAGCGGGTGTGGGCCGCGGCAGACTACGGATCACCTCGGTCTCCAGCAGCCGCCGCATGAGGTACACCTGGTCGAACTCCGACCGGCTCAGGCGGGCGACGGCGAAACCGACGTGGTGCACGTGAACGACCAACCCGTCCGCAACGAGTTGGCGCAGTGCCTCGCGTACCGGCAGGCGGCTCACCCCCAGGGCGGCCGCCATGTGCTCCTGGCGGAGCTGCTGGCCGGGCAGGAGATCCCCCGCCGTGATCATTTGTTTGATCCCGTCGATCACGCGCGCCACCGCCTGGCTGGCTGGGGCCCTCGTGTCGGTGGCGGACGAGTTTCTGGGCGGCATGGGCACTCCTTGCGATCCGCTCCACCGTAGGGGTTGCGGACCCTGGCCGCACTCATGGCCAGGTGAACCCGTCGACCTCAGTACGTGACGCTGCCGCCGTTGAGGTTGAGGGTCTGGCCGGTCATCCAGGCGGCCTCTGCGGAGGCGAGGTAGACGACGGCGGCACCGACGTCCTCAGGGGTGCCGAGCCGGCGCGTGGGGATCCTGGCGGCGATGTCCGCGTTGCTGTCCCCGGCGGCGTTCGCCTGGAGCCCGAGCGCGAGTGTGTTGGCCGTGACGCCGAGGGGGGCGACCTCCTGGGAGATGTGCCGGACGAAGCCCTCGACCCCGCTCTTGGCCGCCCCGTACAGCGACAGACCGTGTGCGGATCCGGTGCGTGCGGACCCCGAGGAGATCTGGACGATCCGTCCCCAGCCCGCCTCGCACATCTCGTCGATGACCGCCGACACACAGTTCATGGCGCCGAACAGATTGATCTCCACAGGGGCCCGCCACCGACTCGGGTCGAGCGTACGGAAGTGTCCCTGACCGAAGTCGGCCGCGATGCCCGCGTTGTGCACCAGGATGTCCAGATGGCGCCCGAGCAGGGCGCGAGCCCTGCCGACCCCGTCGTGCACCCCGTCGAGGTCCGTTACGTCGAAGGCGACCGGGACGGCTGTCCCGCCCGCGGCCGTGATCTCCTTGGCGACCGCCTCGGCCCGCTCGGCCACGAGATCGTTGACCGCCACCGCGGCGCCCTGCGTGGCCAGTGCCCGAGCGATCCCCGCTCCGGCGTTCTGACCGGCCCCGGTCACCAGGGCGGTGCGGCCCGAAAGATCGAACATCGTGTTCCTTTCCCTGCACAGTGGTTGTCGGAGATTCGCGCTGGCGCGGTCCCGCTCCTCGTGAGCCACCGCGCTCACCGGCGAGGGATTTCACAGGCGCTGCATGAGCTCCAGCAAATGCCCTTCGGGATCCGTGACCTGGGCGATGCGCAAGCCGTGCTCCGGAAGCGACCTGGGCCCCGTTCTCACTGAGCCGCCGGCGCGCTCCGTCGCTCGTACGGCCTCGTCCACGTCGGCAACGGCGAAGCCCAGCACAGCCTCGCCGGGCGTGGGCGCCTTGCGGTGGAGAGGCTTGAGCAGCAACAGCGACGGCTCGTCGCTGCCCACGCAGCACATGACGCTCTGCGTGTACGCGCCGCCGCCCTCCCCTCCGGCCACCCGGTGCTTCTCGACGAGGCCGAGGACCGTGTTGTAGAACGTGGATTCGGTCTCCAGGTCGTCCACCAGAATCTTGGTGAACGCGAAACGAGGGTCATCGGCCACGGTGCCTCCAGGAACGCGGTGGATTGCGACGCCGGTAGAGCGGACCGCTCGGCCTGCGGTGCGATCCCGGCACATGGGCAGTACAGCGGTTCGGGGGTCCTGGCGGAGCAGGTGTTCCAGTGAGCGGGAGACAGCGCCTGCTGCTCCCCTGTGAGCAGCACGGGTTCGGTTGCGCGGGGGTCCTGTCCGCGGGATGGCCGAGGCCGCGCAGCCCGGATGCGGGGGTTCGGAGTCGGCGATCCCGGCTCCCGCGATACCTCACTCCGCCTCACCGGCCTGACTGGGCGCGGTGAACTGCTCTTCCAGGTCGGCGAGAAACTTGTCACCTCCTGGGTGCACGGCGGCGATGCTGCGGATGCTCGCGTCCCCGGGTATCGGGTCTGGCTGGCCGGATCAGTGTCTCGGTGAAGATCCGCCGCTGGGAGTCCCAACGAGATCGCTGTGCTCGGGTACGTCGTCTGCTGACCAAGTAACCCTGAGTGCGCAGCCTGAGGACCGCGCTCACGCCTTTTTGCGACCGCCTCCCACCATCCCAAGGGATCCTGCCTGACCACCCCTGAGATGCCATCCGCACCTCCATCACCCTGCCTGCCCTTTGACCACGCCCGCGTGGGGAGTCCGTCCTGGTCGCGCAATCAGGCGCTTTACGGATCGCCGCGGCGTGGCTGGCAGAGGGAGAACCAGGTGCTCCACCCAGTCCCTCGCGTCCGTTCGGTGAACCTCAAGCCGCCCGTCCGGGGAGGATCACCTCGACGCGGGTGCCGCGGCCGGGCGCGCTGTCCAGTCGTACTCGGCCGCCGTGCAGTTCCGCGATGGCGGCGACGATGGACAGTCCGAGCCCGCTGCCTCCGCTCGCGCGGCTTCGACCCCTGTCAGCACGATAGAAGCGGTCGAAGACGTGGGCCATCGCGTGTTCGGGAATGCCGGGTCCCTCGTCCTCGACGCGCAGGAGCACATCGCTCCCGGCCCTCACCAGATCGACGCGGCAGGGGGTGCCTGGGCCGGAGTGCATGCGGACGTTGCCGAGAAGGTTGCCGAGCAGGCCGCGCAACTGTGCCTCGTCGCCCAGGACGTTCACTCCGGGCTCGATGTGTGAGTGCAGCGGGCGTGCTGGTTCGACGGCGGTGGCGTCGCGGCAGGAATCGGCCACGACGCGGGAGAGGTCGACCTGTTCGAGTTCGGCGTCGTCCTGCTCGTCGAAGCGGGCCAGCATCAGCATTGATTCGACCAGTCGTGTCATCCGGTGGATTTCGGAGAGCATGCGGGCGACGGCGTCGTCGACCGCTGCCGTGTCCGGGAGCGCGCCCTGCTGGTAGAGCTCGGCGTACCCGCGCAGCGACTGGAGCGGGGTGCGCAGTTCGTGCGAGGCATCCGCCACGAACTGGCGCATGCGGTCCTCGGACTGCTCGCGGGCCGCGAGGGAGGCCTGGATCTGCCCGAGCATGCGGTTCAGCGCGTCGGTGAGGCGGCCGACCTCGGTGGTCGGGGGGTCGTCGGCCGCGACGATCCGTCGGCCGAAGTCGCCTGTGGCGATGGCATCGGCGGTGTCCGCAGCCTGTTCCAGAGGGCGCAGCTCCCGTCGGACCACCGCGGTGCTGACCAGCGCTACTCCGGCCAGGCCGGCCAGCTCGACGATCACGATGACGGCCGGATCCCCGCTGAGGATCCACGTGAGTGCGGTTGCCGCCATCGCGCAGGCGCACAGGGCGGTGACCAGCACGCTGAGCCGGGTGCGCAGGGGGCGGCGGGTGGCCCGGCTCAGCATCGGGGCTCCCCGATCCTGTAGCCGACGCCACGCTGGGTGTGGATGAGTGGCGGGCCCAGGGCGTCCAGCTTGCGGCGCAGATAACTGATGTACGTGGCCACCACGGTGTCGTCGCCGTTGAAGTCGTACGACCAGACGTGCTCCAGCAGCCGGGCGCGTGGCACGACCCGGCCGCTGTGCAGCATGAGGTAGCGCAGGAGGCGGAACTCGGTAGGGGAGAGGTCCACCGGACTTCCGGCGCGGCGGACGGTGTGGGTGTCGGGGTCGAGTTCGAGGTCGCAGACGCGCAGGACGCGGTCTGGGCGCTCGTGGCGGCGGGTTCGGCGCAGGACGGCTCCGACGCGGGCGGCGACCTCGTCGAGACCGAAGGGCTTGGTGATGTAGTCGTCGCCGCCCTCGCTCAGACCGCGGACCAAGTCCCTGCGGGTGTCGCGCGCGGTCAGGAAGACGACGGCGTGCGGCAGGCCGTCCGAGCGCAGCCTGCGCATCACCTCGAAACCGTCGCCGTCCGGGAGCATCACATCCAGCAGGATGAGTTCGGGAAGGAACTCGCGCGCCGCGATCAGGGCGTCCTTGGCCGTGGTGGCCGCACGGACCTCGTATCCGATGAATCGCAGAAAGCGGCCGACCGTGTCGAGGATCGCGGGTTCGTCGTCGACCACCAGCAGTCGACCGAGCGGCTTCGGTGCCGTGGCGTCGGTCCTGGCGGGCTGATCGGACATGCGGACCCTCTTCTGTTCGCTGCTTCTCGGCGACTCCATTCGATCATTTCGCGGCCACGTGGACGTGTTCCATGGGAGTTGTGTGTGAAGAGCGGCCGCCGGAGGCTCTTTCGGCAGGAAGGGCCGCACGGTGTTCCTAGCGTGGATCACGCAGGTGTCGCCTGTCCTCGCTAGGTATCCGGGAGTTTTCGCGTGTCCACGCTCTTGTACCGCCTGGGCCGTTTCGCCTACCGGCGCAAATGGTCCGTCATCGGCGCTTGGTCCGTGCTGTTGCTGGTGGCGGTCGTTGCCGCACTGGGGCTGATGAAGCCGTTCGCCTCGGCCACGACCATTCCGGGCACCGAGGCCCAGCGCACGCTCGACGTCGTGCGGGAGGAATTCCCCACTGACGACGCCCACATCACCGGGAAGATCGTCTTCCGGGCGCGGAGTGGGGCGACTGTGAGCGCCGGGGAGGCTGGAGCGGCCGTTCGTCGAAGCGTCGAAGCGGTCGCCGACGTACGAGGCGTGACGTCGGCCGCCGCTCCGTCAGCGAAGGCCGGAACCGTGTCCGCCGACGGCAGGACGGGGATCGCCGAGCTGGTCTTCTCCATCAAGAAGGGCGCAACGCTGCCGGCGACCACGAAGGCGGCCGTCGAGGAGGCCGCCGCCGACGCACGTCGGGCGGGGCTGACCGTGGAACTCGGCGGTGACGCGTTCTCCCAGGTCAAGGTCGAGGTGCTGGGGCCTGGGGAAGCGGTCGGCGTGCTGATCGCCCTGGGCGTGCTGGTCTTCGTCTTCCGATCCCTGCGCGCCGCGGTCATCCCGGTGGCCACCGCGCTGGTCGGGGTCGCCGTAGGCGTCCTCGCACTGCTGTCCTTGACCAGCGTCGTCACGATGGACAGCACCTCGGTCATCCTCGCCGTGATGCTCGGCCTCGCGGTCGGCATCGACTACGCCCTGTTCATCGTCTCCCGCCACCAGACCCAGGTCAGGGAGGGCATGGACCCCGAGGAGTCGGCCGGCCTCGCGAACGGCACGGCCGGCGGCGCGGTGGTGTTCGCCGGTGCCACGGTCGTGATCGCGCTGGCCGCGCTGTCCGTGGTGAACATCCCGTTCCTCACCGTGATGGGGCTGGGAGCCGCCGCGACGGTGGTGGTCTCTGTGCTGGTCGCCGTCACACTTCTCCCAGCCGTGCTCGGTCTGATGGGTGCCCGTATCGCCACTAGCACCGTCCCGGTGCTGCGCCGCTCCACGGAGCGTGCCGCACGCCGTACGGAGCGAAACGGCGCGGGGCGGCGTTGGGCGACCCTCGTGTCACGGCGCCGGTGGACCGTGCTCGTCGTGTCCCTTCTGGGCCTGGGAATCCTTGCCGTCCCGGCGGCCGACCTGCAGCTCGGCCTCGGCGGTACCCAGGACCCCGACACCTCCGCGGCGCGCGCGCAGCGACTCGTCGACGACGGCTTCGGTCCCGGCTACAGCGGCACCCTGGTCGTTCTGGTCCAGGGCGCCACCAGGACCGTGGTCGCCACTGCCGAGGAATTCTCCTCGACGGTCCGGGACCTGCCCGGCGTCCGCGCCGTGTCCCCGGTGGTGACCGCGGCATCCGGCGACGCCGCCCTGATCAGCGTCACGCCGTCGAGCGGTCCGGAGACGGAGGCCACCAAGGGGGTTCTCGCCGAAATCCGGCACGCGCGCGACGCTGTCGAGGAGCGCACGGACACGGACATCGCGGTCACCGGCACTACCGCCGTCAACATCGACGTGGCGGACAAGCTCTCGGCGGCCCTGCCCGTCTACTGCCTGCTGGTCATGAGCCTGGCGCTACTGCTGCTGGTTGTCGTCTTCCGCGCGATCGCCGTACCGGTGAAGGCTGCCGTCGGCTTCCTGCTCTCGCTGGGGGCTTCGCTCGGCGCACTGGTCGCCGTCTTCCAGTGGGGATGGCTCTCCGGGCTCCTCGGTATCAAGGACACAGGCCCGGTGCTGAGTTTCCTGCCGATGCTGCTCGTCGGCATCCTGTTCGGCCTGGCGATGGACTACGAGGTCTTCCTCGTCTCCCGGATGCGCGAGGAGCACGCCCACGGCCGCCCGCCCGCCGAGGCCATGATCCGGGGGTTCGCCCACGGTTCGAAGGTCGTGACCGCGGCCGCCCTAATCATGATCGCCGTCTTCGGGTCCTTCGTCTTCGCCGATATGCAGGTCATCAAGGGCATGGGATTCTCCCTCGGGATCGGTGTGCTCCTGGACGCGTTCGTCGTCCGTATGACGCTTGTGCCGGCGGTGATGGCGATCCTCGGCGGCAGAGCCTGGTGGCTGCCGCGCTTCCTGCAGCGGGCCCTGCCGGACGTGGACATCGAGGGGGAGAGGCTGGCCCGCCGGACGACTCACCCGGCCTCGGCGCCCGGCGCGCCGCCACGGCAGACGGATGGCGCCCGGGTGGCGGTGGGTACCGGGGGAGGCGAGGCGGGCCAGACGAAAGCCTACTGATATCCGGGATTAGTGGATGGGGCACCTCGGACGATGTTGTGCGCGCCCTCTGGACGCGGCCCCGGACGACATCGTGATCCCCTACATCCACGGAGGCGGCTTCCGCTCCGGGCTGGCCGGAGGATTACGCGGCCTCGCGGCCCAGCTGGCACCGGCGACGAAGGTGAGCGTGCTGCTGCCCGAGTACCGGCTGGCTCCGGAGGACCCGTTTCCCGCAGGGCTCGACGACTGCCTGACGGCATTCGACCATGCCGCCTCGCTCGTGCCGGGGGGCGCCAACGTCGCGTTGGCGGTTCTGCTGTGCCGTTCGGCCGCGATCGGTGATCGCCTCAGCGTTAGCCGTCCGGTCACCGCACACTGGCGGCATCCACCGGAACGATCTGTCCTGGGTGGCGTAGCAGATTGCGGCCGGATGGTGGATGCAGGGCCTGGTCACGCTATCGTCCTGGCCCGGGACCGGGGCGGCTGGACGAGCTTCCGTGACCCCGGGAAGCCGACCGTCGAGAACGAGCTCGCCCGATACGGGACACCTGTTCTCGGGCCCTTCCCCGCCAACCGGTCAATCGTTCACGGCCCCGGGCTTGAAGGATCTCGGCAAGGTCGGCCAGCCGTAAGCACGCCAGCGACGCGCTCCCCGGTATGCACCCTCTGACCATCGCCGTGGTGGAGCTGATCGAACGGCTCGCCCCCGCCCGGCCCACCGTGTCGGCCTGTACCTGGGCGGCCTCGTCGGCCGGCGGATCCTCGCTATGGGGACCCGACGAAGGCCTTGATGTTCGGGCCCGCCTCATCGCCTGTCTGGCGGGCGGTACGCGGTGTCGCCGCTGAGTGCCCGGGGGCCGCCCGTACCCACCCGCGCGGGACACAGGGATGGGCGGTGGATACGGGTGGCGGCACTGGGACTCAGCGGTAAGTGTTGTTGCTGACGTGGTCACCGTCGAGCCACGACTTGAGTTCGGCGTGCGCGGTCCGTCGGCGCTTCTCGTCGGAGGCCTCGATGGCCGGGGGCGTCCAGGGCGAACTCGAGGAGGAGGCCGTTCGGGTCGCTGGTGTACAGGGAACGGCAGTACCCGTGCTCAAGGACGTAGAAGTGGTCGATGACGCGCAGCGCACTGGCCGTCGCGTCGTCGGCGACTTCGAGCCTGCCGATGAGTTCACGCACGGGAACCTCCAAGGCCCACTATCGCGCCGGCGCCGTGCCAGGGCCAGTGCGGTCCGTCAGATCTCGAGGGCCCCTCGTCGCGGGTCGCGTTGGAGGCTCGTGAGATCGCGGCGTGGGGGGCCGCCCTGTCGAACCCGTGGAAGCCGCCTCCCCACATGTGCAGGTCGACGCTTCACACCGGCCTCGGACAGGCGGCGGGCGTAGACCAGGACCTCGTCGCGGAACGACTCGACCGAGCCCGCGTCGATGTAGGTGCGGGGCAGACCGCTGAGGTCTTCTGCGCGGGCCGGGGCGGCGTACGGGGACACGTCCGGTCCGCCACGCCGCTCGCCCAGCAGGGCGGTCCAGCCGAAGCGGTCGTCGAGCATGGGGCAGATCAGCACCTGGTGGCTGAGCGTGGGAAACGCCCGGTCGCGTGCCATCAGTGCGGTTCCTGCCGCCAGGCCGCCCCCGGCGCTGCTTCCCACCACGAGAAGACGCTCCGGACCGATGCCGAGCTCGGCCGCGTTCTTCGCTGTCCACACCAGCCCCGTGCAGCAGTCCTCGATGGGGGCGGGATCGGGGTGCTCCGGAGCCGGGCGGTAGTCCACCGGCACCACGACCGCGCTGCCCTCGGCGACGAACGGATGAACGACATCCACTCCCGACGTGTGGTTCCCGGAGATCATCCCGCCACCGTGGATGTGGTGGCAGTGCCGAGAAAGCCTGCCGTCGTCTGATCGGCCACCGTTCTCTCCTTTGGGAACGCACCGGGAACGTATGGCCACCACTCTCGGGGGCGGGCTCCTGCGGAGGAACCCGCAGCTGGCGGGAACTGTTCCCACCCACCCTGCCAGATGGCGGGGCCAGGATCCGCGTAGCGGTCGACGAGGCGTTCCGCGTCCGGCCCGACGCTGACCGAGACCCGTGCGGCAACGGGTCACAGCGGCTTCGGATCGCCCTCGTACCTCTGCTTCAGAGCGGCGAGCACCTCCCGCGGACCTGCCGTACTCGCCAATTGGACGCTGCTGGCGGCGCAGCCGACCAGATTGCTGCTGGGTGGGGCGGGCTTTGGCTGGTGCGTTCCCAAGGCATCGAGTACTCGCCTTCGCAACCAACACCGTCCTGCTGTTGGGCTGGGGCCTGCTCGCCTCCCGAGCCGCGGGCCGCACGAGTGGGAGAGCCGTCGGCATCGGATCTACCGTCGCGCCCTTCGGGGCGGCCGTCGCCTTGGTCAGCACCCTGCTGGCGTGACGCGGTGACTGGTCGTAGAGGCCGGTGAGGAGGGCGTGGCTGATGTCGCTGAGTCGCATCTCGGCCCTGGCTGGTCTCCGTCGGGCTGCTGACGCAGACCACGGGCATCGGCGAGCAGGGGGCGAGATCGACGCTGATCAGCCGATCGAGGACTCAAGCACCCTCACGTCCGCCTGCGGGCGAGGCGGAGGGGTCGGTCAGTCCGTGCTGAGGGGAATCCGCAGCCGGACTCGGTAGCGCCCTTCGCAGTCGGTCGCGCCTCCAAGGTGCCGTGCAGGATGTCGGCCCGTTCCCGCAGACCGAGCAAGCCCTGCTGCGAACCCGGGAGGGAGAGGGAGGGATGCGTGGGCGAAGTGTTGGTGACGGTCACTCCGACGTCGTCGCCGTCCCGCCACAGCTCGACGCGGGCCGTGGCGCCGGGGGCGTGCTTGCGGACGTTGGTCCCATCAAGTACCTGGCTGGGGGACTGCGAAGTTCAGTGGCGGGTAATCCGGACCGGCGGTGCGGACATCGGACCGACGCAGCGAGCCGATGTCTGCGCTGCCTCCCGTCGGTGCGGCGTGGACGGGGCCCGCGCGGCATCGAAGAGACTTTTTAGCACTTAAGAAGTGCGGCGCACCCCAGGGCCGTCGCAGGGGCCCGGGTTGGTGACGGCTGCGTGAATGGTGCAGCGCGCCATCGCTTCCTCGCGCCGCTTTCATGCCGTTCGCCTCCGATTTGCCCCTTCCTGTCCGGGTGCGCGCACCGTCGGCGCAGCAGCATGGCCGCCTTCAGGGGCGCCCGCTCATGACGGTGCGCAGCAGGTCGACGATGGGCTGCACCGGGACGGTCGGGTCGAAGGCGCGCTGGACGCCGAGCCCGATGCCGAGGCTGAGCAGGGTCAGGGCGGCGGTGTCGGCGGGCAGGGCAAGTGTGATGCCGAGTTCGTCCGCTTGCGCCCGGATCAGCTCTGCGAGCGCGTCCGTGACGGTGCGCCGGCGCTGGGCGAGCTGCTCGCACACCTGCTTGTCACGGCGGTTGGCGGTGGCGAACTCGACTTCCAGTGAGGTCCACGAGCTGTCGCCGATGGTCTCGTCGGCCCAGCGGGCGAATCCCGCGATCCGGTCCTCGAAGCGGGGCGCGTCGCCCATCGCGGCGGCCAGCTCTGTCACCTGTTCCGCGGCGATGCGGTCGAGCACGGCCATGCACAGCTCGTTCTTGGTGGCGAAGTTGGAGTACACCGCCCCCTTCGAGTAGCCCGCCGCCTCGGCGACACGCTCCATTGACGTCGCTGTGAAGCCCTCGCCCAGGAAGAGCGTGTACGCGGTGTCCAGGACGTGTTCGCGGGTGCGGGCCTGGCTCTCGGCCCGGGTCAGTCTTGCCACTCCCGGAGGATACCGCTAGCTTTCGGATTCCCTTGGAATTCCAATACCGGGAGAATCCATGGCGGGTTGTCGACGACGCGGGCTGATCGTCGGGTGCGGCGGCACCCTCGGCTTCGCATGGACGGTTGCGGCGCTGGCCGCGGTCGAGGAGCAGCTCGGCTGGGATGTCCGCACGGCAGAGGTGCTGGTGGGGACGTCGGCGGGGGCAGAGGTCGTGTCCGTGCTCGGGTCCGGCCGGTCGGTCTGCGACCTGCTCGCTGCGCTGCAGGGCCGGTCCGACGCGGACCCGCTGCTCCTGCGGCACGTCGGCGTGCACCCGGGCGCCCTGCCACCGGTTCCGTGGCCGGGACTGCCGGGAGCCGGGCTCACGGCGGCGGCAGCCCGGGGTCGTGTCCCGCTGGGTTCGGGGCTGCTCGGCCTCCTGCCACGTGGCCGTGGGGATGCGGGGTGGCTGCGGGACTTCGGCGCCGCGCTGGCGGACGGCCACACGTGGCTCGCCTCGTCACGTACGTGGCTGGTGGCGACCGAGACACGCTCCGGCCGACGGGTGGCGTTCGGTTCGCCCGATGCCCCGGTCGCCGACATCGGCAGCGCGCTGGCCGCGTCGTGGGCGATCCCAGGGTGGTTCCCTCCCGTACGGATCGACAGGCACGCCTACCTCGACGGCGGGGTGGTGTCGCCGACGTCGGCCGACCTCGTTGCCCCGCTCGGCCTGGACGAGGTGGTGATCGTCGCCCCGATGGCGACGTCCGGGGGCGCGCCCGCCGCCGGGCTGAGCCGCCTCGAGCGCGTCGCCAGGCGTTGGATGACCCGGACCCTCGACGCAGAGGAACTCCTGCTTCGGGCAGCGGGGACCCTCGTCGTCCGGATCGAGCCCGGCGCCGAGGAACTGGCCGTTATGGGCTTCAACTTCATGGACGTCGCCCGCCGCCCGGCCACCCTGGACGTCTCGCTGCGTACCGCACCCGACCGTGTCAAGCGAGCCCTGGACAGGAGCACCACGGCATGAGCACCCACTTCGAGGTCATCGTCATCGGCGCCGGCATCTCCGGTGTCGGCGCGGGGGTCCGGTTGCGCGAGGCCGGTATCCACGACTTCCTGATCATCGAGGCCGCCGACGACTTCGGCGGCACGTGGCGGGCCAACACCTATCCGGGCTGCCAGTGCGATGTGCCCTCACGGCTCTACAGCTACTCGTTCGCGCCGAACCCGGAATGGACGAGGGTGTACGCGCATCAGCCGGAGATCCTCGCGTACGTCAAAGCGGTCGCCGACCGGCACCGGCTTCCCGAGCACACCCGGTTCGGCGTGCGCATGACCGAGGCGCGCTGGCAGCCCGACGTGGCACGGTGGCGGATCAGCACCGATGTAGGCGAGTTCACCGCCCGGTTCCTGATCGCGGGTGCCGGGCCGTGGAACGAGCCTCTCATCCCCGACATCCCGGGCCTTGCGGAGTTTCCCGGCGAGGTGTTCCACTCCGCGCGCTGGAACCACGACTACGACCTGCGCGGCAAGCGGGTCGCGGTCCTCGGCACCGGAGCGTCGGCCGTGCAGTTCGTCCCGGCCATCGCCCCGCAGGTCGACCGGCTCCACCTGTTCCAGCGCACTGCCCAGTGGGTGCTGCCCAAGCCGGACCACCGCATACCGAAGGCCGAACGGTGGGTGATGCGGCACGTGCCCGGCGCCCGGGCCGCGGTGGCCGCGGTGGAGTACCGGGCCATGGAGATGCTGGGCCACGGATTCCGCAGGCCCTCGCTGCTGCGCGGCGTACAGGCCGTGGCACGCGCACACCTGCGCGCCACCGTGCGGGGCCGTGAACTGCGCCGCAAGCTGACCCCCGACTACACCATCGGCTGCAAGCGCATCCTGTTCTCCAACCACTACTACCCGGCCCTGACCCGCCCGAATGTGGACGTGCACGCCTGCGCCGTCCGCACGGTCCACGGCACCACCGTGCTCGGCGCCGACGGCAGCAGCGCCGAAGTCGACGCGATCATCCTCGGTACGGGCTTTCACATCCTCGACATGCCCCTGTCGAACCTCATCCACGACGGCGCCGGACGTTCCCTCGCCGACCACTGGCAGGGCTCCCCCGAGGCGTACCTCGGCACCGTCACCACCGGGTTCCCCAACGCGTTTCTGCTCCTCGGTCCCGGCCTGGGCACCGGACACAGCTCCGCGTTCACCATCCTCGAAGCCCAGCTCGATCTCGCCTTCGCCGCGATCCGCTCAGCACGCGCCGAGGGGTGGGCGTCGCTCGAGGTGCGCCGCGACGTGCAGAGCGCCTATAACACCGAACTGCAGGCGGCCCTCGCAGGCACCGTCTACAACACCGGCGGATGCCGGAGCTACTACCTCGACGCCAACGGCCGCAACAGCTTCAGCTGGCCCTGGTCCACCGGCCGGCTCCGCACACAGGTGGCACACTTCGACACCCGAGACTTCACTGTCATCCACTCCAGCGACCAGCAGGAAATCAGCGCATAAGGTTCCCGCCATCGACAAGCGTGGCGCCGACATCACGGGCCACCGGCGGCGCACGCGGCATCGGACTCGCCACCGCGAGGGCGTACGCCCCCAGGGTGCCCACGTCATGTTCGGCGGCCTTTACGGCGACCTGTCCCGTTGGCCGTGCACCGACACCGGGAGAAGGTGCAAGTGGAATACGTGTGGGTCGAGGACGACATGGTGCGGGTCAAGGCCCGCACCCTGGAAGGTGCGCTTCCGTGTCCCTCGTGCGGTGTCTGGTCGTACTGGGTCCACAGTCAATATCGCAGACACCTGGCGGACGCTTCCGTGGGCGGGCATCCGGTGGTGGTCGATTTGTCAGTGCGGCGGTTGTTCTGCGACGTCACTGATTGCGCGCGTCGTACCTTGGTCGGACAGGGCGGGGCCTGACCGTCCGCTGCGGTCGTGGCACTGTGGTGCTGGTGACCCTGGTGCAGGCGATTGCCTGGCACTTGCGGGCCGCACAGGCGCCCGGCTTGCCGCCCTATTCCATAGGCCGGTGAGGTCGCGTACGTCGGCGTGCCAGCCACGTTCGACCGTTTCGTCTCCCAGGTCCTGGGCTTGGGCCGTGGCGGCCGCGAGGCTGAGGTCGAGCAGCGCGAGGTTGGCTCCGCGCCCGCGCAGGGCCCGGGCGAGGGCGGCGCCCAGGCCGCCGGTGGAGCCAGTGAGGACGACGGTGCGCCCGGCCGGGTCGTAACGGGTCATGACAGCCCTACCTCGGTGAGCCTGAGTCGGTCTGCGGGGGCTTGCCTGTGGGGCCGGCGGATTCCTCGAGTCGGCGCAGTTCGGGGTGGCGTGCGGGGATGAGATCGGTGACGGGGTTAAGGACGCCGCGCAGGGCCGAAAACGGTACCCACCTGCGGGGGACCATGACACGGGCCGAGCGGTTCTCGATGCCGCGGACGACGGCGTCCCCGACGCGCGTGGGGGCGAT